>JANLOW010000502.1:0-17574 GCA_031366785.1 Bacteroidota bacterium
TGAATTGACCAAAAGATTATTTTTTCTATCATCTTCCCCTGAGTAAAATGTTGTAAAAGCCCCCAATGCAAATACCGATGAAAGTGCCAAGAATAAATATTTCAATGATTCCAGCGAATGCTTCAGTAAAGGTAACATGCATTTTTACGATTGTAGAGGTATCGATTCCGTGCAGCATGTTGTTAAAATAGGTTACTGTACCATCATGTCCTAAAAAATACATTAGTAGCATACACCCGATATAAAGAAGAAAAAATGTAAATCCAATTGAGAGCCCAAGTTTTCCGGGGTCTATTTTAAAACTATTTATATTACTCCCTGATTTTTTTAAATGAACCGAATCGTCTGTTTTATCAATGCCGGCAATATTTTTCGGCATCAACATAAAAATGAAGAGAAGGACAGCAATAAGAATAATATCATTAGCAATTTCTCCCAAACCTAAAATTGGAAGAATAAACAGGAGTAGAATTGGGATGATGCTAATAATCAGCATCCATATTGTATATTTTTTCATGTGTGTCTTCTTCATTTTTCTATAATGAATGAATGAATCCATATATGCATAATCAGCTATTATACAGATAGCAACCTAACCATTGATATAATGAAATCAGCAACAAAATTATTTATAAAAAAATCAAATAAGAATTGATTGGTTGACAATAAAAACCGGCTCATGAATGAGTAAAGGCGGGATATTAAATGCAAATAATTCTTTATCTGAAACTTTACCTATAATAGTAAAAATATATACTGGCAATGAAAATAATAATACAGAAAACCTTGGTTCATTTACTTTAAGTTGCTGACTTGATTTTTGCGAATCATTAATTTTATGAAAAACAAATTTTGAATTACAACAATTTTTATTGCATTTTTTATTCTTTGGACACACAGGACATTTACTTTCATCACCCCATGAAATATTAATATCAACAAGTTTCCCACAACAAAACTGTCTTTCAATAGCAAACCCATTTACTGCAAAAAAGTAAAAGTTTAAAAGTAGAATTACTATTGTTCGTTTTATGAATGACAGGTTTTTCATCTTTAAAATTCTCAGACAAACTTATTAAGAACACATTATCTCATAAATGATTAAAGACAGAGTAAGATATGATTTGTATCATATTTGAATTTAGGTTCGGTATAGATTGAGCCGCAAATGGATTTTCATTGTACAATAGTGTGAAACTTAATTTACGAAAGTGTTACATAATTTATAAAGTAAATTATATAATTCACATATTTTTAATAAGTAAATGTTATTCCTGTCCCCCATCCCATATCACTATCAAAATGTGTTGAAATTCCAACATATTTTGTAACGATGTATCTAAATCCTGCCATATATTCTTTATCGGTGTTTGCCATGAGATTGAATCGCAATCGGCTTGTTACAGGAATATCTTCCCGCATAAGTTGGAAACGAATTTTGCCATCGGTATCAATTCTAAAATCTGCATTCAAGAGCATTGGTAAGGTATATTCGATTCCTGCAACGAAGGCTTTACGATTGTTTTTAGTGCTGGTTTGCCCCAACCAACTATTCTTATCATCGCCAAAAATATTTTTCACTTCATACATTCCATTAACTTTTTTATAATGATAGTCGAACCCCACATAAGAATACCACCACTGCATTTTACCGAGATAGCGACCAAACATTGTTTCGCTTTCATAGCCATGCTCACCATGGTAACCAAGATGCCACATCGTTTCAAATTTCCAGCGTGTATTTGCAATCATTGCTTCGCCATCGCTGCCATTACTTTCCAAACCAACTTTTGCCATTGAATGAAACTTTCTGTCGTCACTGAATAATTTTCGCTGTGCTAATTTCGGATTAGGTATTTCCGGGTTAGAGGGTGAATTTTCATAACTAAAAACCCTGCCCATTCCGCTCATCATGTGATAAAGAATATGACAATGATAAAACCAATCCCCACTTTCCGTTGCTGCAAATTCTATTGTATCTAATTCCATCGGCATGATGTCAATTATATTTTTCAAAGGCGCATATTCACCTTGCCCGTTCAAGACTCTGAAATCATGTCCGTGAAGATGCATGGGGTGACGCATCATGCTATTATTGAAAATTATTATTCTTAAATTTTCACCTTTCTTTATTAAAATTTTGTCCGATTCCGAGACTGTTTTATTATCTAACGTCCATACATACCGATTCATATTACCAGTTAAGTCAAATCTTAATTCTTTTAGGGTACCTGATGGCAGAATTGTTTTTTCTGTAGCACGCAGCATACCATAATTCAATGTAACAATATCAGGTGATTCACTTTCCATATTCATTCCCTCCATACTATTATTATTTGGCATTTGCATATTGTTCGTATCAGGCTCCTGCATAGTATCTTTTTTCTTTTCATTCCTTGGTTTTTCCTCACCTGTTATTTCCGGGTACATTACAGTGTTCATGTCCATCTCCTGATTTTGCATTTTCATCCCTTCCATTTCAGTCATGTTACCATTCATGTCCATCATATCGTTCATCATTTTCATACCGGCAAAATATTTTAGTTTAGGCAGCTTTGTAGCCGGTACTTTTTCTCCTCTGCCTAACCAAAGAGAAGCTGATTTGGTCCGGTCTTCGGGTGTAACCAAAAATTCATAACTCTTATTATCAGGAATATTAACTACAACATCGTACGTTTCAGACACTGCTATAATTAACCTGTCTACTTCTACCGGTTCCACATCATTGCCATCTGTTGCTACAACAGTTATTTTCCCACCTGCATAAGTAAGCCAAAAATAATCTGATGCACCTCCATTTGCAATTCGTAATCTTACTTTATCGCCCGCCTTAAATTGGGGCTGCTCAGTTTGATTTTTTCCATTAATCAGGAATTTATCATAATACACATCGCTTACATCCATAGCATTCATTCGTTTCCATTCATTAGAAACTTTAGTTTTGAAATGACCTGTTTTTATTGCCTCAGTATAACTTTGTGTAGTACCCTTTTTTATAGCAAACCAATCTGTTGCATTATGCAAACTACGATGGACTTCTTCAGGTTTCATATCCGTCCATTCACTTAGCACAACAGGAAGTGTAGGGATGTCCCATTCTTTTCTTTTGTTCATAATAAAAGCACCGTACATACCAATTTGTTCCTGCAATCCGGTATGACTGTGATACCAATGTGTACCGTGCTGAATAATTGGATATCTATACAAATGTGTGGTATGTGGCTTAATCGGCATCTGCGTAAGGTTGGGGACACCATCAAATTGATTTGGTAAAAACAGTCCATGCCAGTGAAGCGATGTTTCTTCGTTCAATTCATTGTGTACCCATATTTCTGCAGTGTCGCCTTCAGTAAAAGTCAAGGTAGGCATCGGTATGCTTCCATTCGTTGCAATAGCACGTTTCGATTTACCCGAAAAATTTACGATAGTATCTCTAATGAATAAATCGTAGCGGACTGTATGTGGTGGTGTATTGTTAGTAATTGTTTTTACTGTACCAACATTTGACTTTGGCATTTCCATATTATCCATATCATGAGATGAAATGTTATCATCCATCTTAATATCCCTCTTTTTATTATTGGAGCTGTCTTGCATAGGCATATGCATTTCATCTATTTTATTATTTGGAGGAGTTGAAACAGTTTTAGGTTTTTCCTTAATTAATTTCATCCCGCATTTTGGACAATTGCCAGGTTTAACAGCATGAATTTCAGGATGCATAACACAAGTATAAGTTATAGGTTGTGAATTATTTTCTTGAGCATAAATAGAAGTAAACCAAATATATTGTAATACAATCAGAAAAATAAATTTCATTTTGGCTATGTTTATAATTTTCTTTTGATGAAGTTTAATATGAATATCAGTTTTCATATTGTGATTTTAGATATTTTCTATTTTATTTAAATTCTTTAATGGATTGTCTTCTTTACTGCTAAAATATTTTTTCAACGCTCTCTTTCCATACAAAGAAAACACAATTGGGCTAACAATCATATCCAATAATGTAGAAGTCATCAGTCCGCCTACAATTACTGCTGCTACCGGATAAAGAATTTCTTTTCCCGGTGCATCTTTATTGGTAAGCAACGGAACTAAAGCCAGCGCAGCTACTAATGCAGTCATCATTACAGGAACAAGTCGTTCGAGTGAACCACGGATGATAAGATGGTCACTAAATACTTCACCTTCATGTTCCACAAGATGTATATAATGTGAAATACGCATGATGCCGTTTCGAGAAGCAATACCGGTGAGTGTAACAAAACCAACCATAGTGGCAATAGACATTATTCCACCAGTTAGCCAAACAGCGAGAACACTACCAATTAATGCAAGCGGAATGTTAAGCATAATTTGGAAAACAATGAGCGAGGAACGGAAATGAGAAAAAAGTACGAGAAAGATTCCAAGGAAGGCAACAACAGACAACAAAACAATTAACCTTGATGCTGCCTGCTGGGTTTCATATTGTCCGCCAAATTCTATGTAATAACCTTGAGGTAATTTTACATCCTTAGTAATGGATGCCTGCACGTCCTGAACTACGCTTGCCAGATCCCTTCCTGATACATTGAGCGAAATCGTTATCTTTCTTTGCCCGTTCACGTGACTTACAATATTTGGACCCGGTTCTTCAGTAATGGTTGCAATTTCTTTAATGGGAATCATTTCACCCGAAGGCAAGCTGATTAATGTGTTTTGAATAGTCGGTAAATCTTTCCGGGCATCATCGGGAAGTTTAACTACTAGATCAAAACGTTTTGCTCCACTAATAATTTGTGTAACCGCTTCGCCCTGAAATAACGACTGTAAGTCTTTTACCACATTTCCTTTCTGCATGCCATATTTTAAAATTTTTTCATCATCAACTTTTATATTTAGTTGTGGAATTAAAACCTGCTGCTCTACAGCGAGATCAACCACTCCTGGAATGTTTTGAATTGTGGATTTAATTTGATTGGCATAATTCCGTAATGAAGGCAATTCAACACCAAAGAGTGTAATAGCAACCTGTGCTTTTACACCAGAAAGCAAATGCTCCAGACGATGAGAGATAGGCTGACCGATAATAACAGTAACTCCTTTAAGAGGTGCCAATTTAGCACGAATGTCATCCATTACCTCCTTCTTCCCACGTTTTGATTTCTTGTAATCCAACTCCACTTCAATCTCATTCGCATGAACGCCTTCGGCATGTTCATCTAATTCTGCACGACCTGTTCTGCGGGCAGTATATTTTACTTCCGGGACCTTGAGCATTTGTTTCTCTGCCAGTGTACCAATGGTATTGGACTGAGCCAATGATGTACCCGGACGCGCAAACACATTTACAGTAAGTGAGCCTTCGTTGAACTCTGGTAAAAATTCAGAACCAAAATTTGAAAAAACAATTAACGATAAAATAAATAAGATAAGGGTAGATCCCAAAACTGTTTTCCGATTTTTCAAACCCCAGTGAAGCATAGTTGTGTTTTTATTTTTTAACCACTTCACTACTGCTGTATCTTCTTTATGCCGAATTATTTTTGATTTTGCCAGGAGATAATAACACATTACCGGTGTAACGGTGAGTGATACCAAAAGTGATGCAATAATTGAAGTAATGTATGCATAACCTAGAGGAGAAAATATTTTACCTTCAACACCACTTAATGAAAACAACGGTATGAAAACGAGCACAACAATTACTGTGGCATATACAATTGAATTACGAACTTCTGTTGATGCATCATAAATTACACGTATCACATTCCGCGGTTTGGAAAGTTGACGATTTTCTTTTAACCTTCGGAATACGTTTTCTACATCAACAATGGAATCATCAACCAGCTCACCGATAGCGATAGCGATGCCGCCAAGAGTCATGGTATTTACTGAAAGACCTAAATAAGAAAAAATAATTGCGGTAATTACAATTGAAAGCGGAATGGCAGTTAGTGAGATAATAGTTGTGCGCACATTGAAAAGAAAAACAAAAAGAATAATAACGACAAAGATGGAACCATCGCGCAATGCTTCTAATACATTATCAATTGAGTTTTCGATAAAATGTGATTGTTGAAAAATTTCTGGATTCATTTTAACGTCAGGCGGAACTACATTCTGCATATCTTTCAATGCTTCAGTAATACGTTTTGTTAATTCCATTGTATTTGCCGAGGGTTGCTTTTCAACTGCAAGGATTACAGCGGGCTTTCCATTAACGCTACCATCACCACGTTTCTGCTTTGCACCGAAATGTACCTCTGCAACGTTGCGAACTAAAATTGGAGTACTGTTTTTATACCCTACCACTAAGTTTTGAATTTCCTCCAGTGAAGTAATCCTCCCAAGATTGCGAATGAGAATTTCGCCACCGCTGCGTACATAGAAATTTCCAGTGCTATTTTCATTGGAATTGCGTAAAGCTGTTTCAACTTCATCGACTGAAATGCCGGCAGCATTCATCCGTAATGGATCCAACAAAACCTGGTACTGCAACACATCACCACCAATTGGTATTACCTGCGACACCCCTTTTACAGAAAGTAATCGCGGACGAATGGTGTAATCCGCCAGTGTACGCATAGTTGACTTTGAAGTGCTGTCGGATGAAATACCGATAAGCATAATCTGTCCCATAATAGATGATATAGGACCCAATTGAGGTGTGATGCCTTCAGGTAATTGTGATATGGCAGTCTGTAATTTTTCAGAAACAATCTGCCTGTCCTTTAAAATATCAGTACCGTAACCAAATGTTACAAACACTAGTCCTAATCCGATAGCAGAATTGCTTCGCACTGCTTCAACTCCGGGTGCACCATTCAAAATTCTTTCTACCGGTAGCGTAACTAATTGCTCTACTTCTTCTGGTGCCATGCCTTCGGCTTCAAGAAAAATAGTTACCTGAGGTTTGTTTAAATCGGGCAGAACGTCAACAGGTAATTGCGTTGCAGTGTAGTACCCATAGATAAGTAAGAGAATAGCAAAAGCTGAAATTATCAGGCGGTTGCTTAAAGAGAAATTGATGATTCTATTGAGCATAATTTTTTATATGTTTCGAAAAATGTTATGATTTCTGACTTAATTATATAGAGATAAATTAACCATAATTTCTAAACGTATTTTGGTAAGTTTTCATTTACGAGAAATAAAGTGCATCACAACTATATGCCATTCACCTTTCACCTTTTTTAGAATAGATGTTGTTACGGCATTTCGTTGGGATATTTTATTTCCTTCCTTAAACTATAATTTGAAAAGGCAGGAGAACAAAATAATTATTCTCCATTTGCCTCTTCTTACTAAACCGGAAACAATGAAATAAATTAATGATGATGTCTTTCAGTTTTGGATTTTGCCTGTACTAAATCCATTCCGCACTTAGAACATTTGCCTGCTTTATCACTTTTTACTTCGGGATGCATAGGGCAAGAGTAACTTAAACTTTTTGAAGCACTAGCGTTTTTAAATTTTGCAGAAACTGTTTTGCCTTTTACGGTGAATGATGCAATGCAGCTACTAAATTTAGCAATATCTTTATTATTCACCATAAAACCATCATCACCACTTGCAGTAAGTGTTTCATTCATGCTCTTTCCGTCTGGCATTAGAAAAGTTGCTTTACCGGTTACTCCTGCATTACCAATGGTTTTGGTGTCACCATCAAGCAGGTAAAACATTACCATGCCACCCTTCACTAAAATTTCTGCATGGTTAGGATCAGCTTCCTGGATAGTTCCTCCGTGCGGACCTTTGCCTACTTCGCCTACATGATGGTTTACTTCTTTCTTTGCGCCCTGCGCATACACCATTGAACCTGTCATTGTAATTGCCATTGCAATTAGAATTGATTTTGCTTTTTGTTTTTTCATTTTTTTTAATTTTTAATTGTCTGAATTATTAATATTAACTGTGTTTTAATTTTTTATCGTCATTCCATTAGGCTTCCCTCCTACGGTTATATCTTGAAGTTTGACATGATTAATTACATCAATGACAGAAACTGTATTAGCTCCCTGATTTGAAACATAAGCTTTAGTTCCATCGCTATTAAAAACAATAGCATGTGCCTTTGCTCCGGTAATTAAATTACCTGCTAAAGTCCATGTGCCACCAACGTTTTCAAAGAATACTATTTTCCCATTCGTTGCATCACTCACCCACAACTCAGTATGGTGAGTACTATAAGCTACATAACCAGGAATAAAACCAAGTGTTATTGTTGAAGTAACAGTGGCATTCATTACGTCAATTTCCGACAAGGTCATATCTGTCTCATTATCTACATACATTTTTCCATTGGGTGCCGGCCATGCTCCAACTGGATCCATGCCAACCGGAATAGTTGCCATGATTGCCTTTGAAGCAGGGTCAATCATAGTCACTGTTGCATCCATCGTATTCGCTACAAAAGCCATGGAGCCATCATAAGAAAATGTTAGTTCAGAAGGAGCTTTGCCTACATTAATTGTATTTATCAGTGTATAATCAGAGGCACTGTATACAAGAACAGTTCCTTGTACAGTATCAGCTTGTGGTATCCAAAGTTCTGTCCCCGAAATATTGAATGCTGCATTATGTGGTAAATGCATAGTACTTATTTCATGATGTATTTCACCGGTAACTGCATCTAGGATCATTACCTTGGTTGCACCACCCACTCCATGTCCACCATGACCACCACTTAAATCCTTAGCAGTTATTGCAACAGCAATAAATTTCTTATCCGGATTTAAATAAACATGATGTGGATAGGAAGCATTATTAAGATTTAGTGTTCGTTTAACTGCGTTTGTAGCAAGTTCAACAACTGAAATATTATTTGCAGTTCCATTTACTACATAGAGTGCTGGGTAAGTAATGTCTGTACTTGTTGGTGCTGGAGTTTCTTCCACTTTATCTTTTCTACAAGAGAAAAAAGTAAAAGTGGTAACAATAACCGCCGCTAGCAATATTTTTATTTTTTGATTTTTCATTTTATTTTAGTATTTATAATTTAAATTATTTATCAATTTTTTTCTCATAATTAATTATTGATTTTGATAAATGGATTTTACTTCATATGTTCCATTCACAATTACACGCTCATTTTCAGTTAATCCTTTTAAGATTTCCGTTCCATTCATATTTTCATTTCCTGCTTCAACATAAATAATTTTAAATTCTTCAGGTTGGTGATGAACAAACACCGCAGTTTTTCCATTTACAACAGAAATTGCAGAACCCGGAATTACCATGACCGGCGCTAAAGATTTTTTTAACATGTGCACATAAACAGCTTGCCCGGGAAGAAAAGTTGAATTAGTTTCAATTTTCAAAACAAGTGTTGATGATTGATTGATCGGATTAAACGACTTGTTAACAGATATCAACTTTGCCGGAACTGTAACATCTGCATCATCAGATGACATAATACTGAAAATCGCATTATCTGAAATCTTCGCTACATCCGAAGCAAACAAAGTAACTTCTACATTTAATGATTTGATGTTATAAACATTCATCATCGTTTCACTTTGTTCTACCTGCTGCCCAACAGTGAGATTAAAATTATCAACCACACCATCAATCGGAGAATTCAGAGCATATGTGAGACTAAGGTTACTACTTAATTGTTCGTACGATTTTTTATTTGCAACTGCATTCTGGTAACGTATCTCAGCATTCTGTAAATCTTTTTGCGATACAATGTCTTTAAGCGTTAGAAGCCGGTCATATTCTTTTTTTGCTGATTCATATTCTCCTATTGCATTGGTTTTATTAGTGCCTAGCGAGATTTGTTCTGCTGATGATTGTGTCTGTTCAATCGTTGCGAGCAATTGACCTTTTCTAACATGTTGCCCTATTGATATATTAAGCGCAATAATTTTTCCATTGTGAGGCGAAACAATTTGAGCAAAACCATTGGTTGCAGGTTTTACCACACCGTTCAATTTCAATTGAGAAGTGTATTCGCTGAAAGTTGGTTTTGAAGTAAGAACATTGAATAGAAACTGGGACTCTTTTTCTATTTCAAATTCATCCGACATTCCACCTTTAGAGCCAATGGCAGGTTCTTCATGGGCAAAAGCACTGTTATAATTACTTAAAGGAATACTAAGTAGTAATATAAAAATGATGATTGCAATTTTCTCATTTTGTGCTAATTTTTTTAATTTCCCATTCAGCAAAAAATAAATAAGGAGGCCGCCTACACTAAATGCTATGAGTAACCACCACCATGGCATGGAGGTGTTTTGTGCTACAACTTTTTCATCAAGTGCAACCGGCAATTCTTTTCCGACTTCAACAGGTGAAATTAGAATCAAATCATTTTTATCTCCCGCTTTGATAGTAAAAATAAGTGAGTAACTTTTCTTTTCAGGAAATGTTGCATCTACATCGTACTGCCCCTTTTCTGTTTTTGAAACAGAAAATTTCAAATTTGGGTCATCAGAAGATGAAACAAAAATTTCTGCTGAGTCAACTGCATTGTTTGTTTCAAAATCAGAAAGAAAAACTGTCAAACCAGTTGATTTTCCAGCTTCAATATGTTTATAACGTAAAACAAGTTCAAATACATCACTGACTGCTGACAGTGTAAAATAATTTTTCGTCTTTGACTGAGGTTTACCAGCTGATTCATCGCCATGAGCAAACACAAATGCAGGCGCAAGCAAAAACATTTTAAGCATTATTATTATAACTTTCTTCATTGTCCTGAAATTTTTTGAATTTGAATAATTGAATTGTTGAATTCTTTTAGAGCACTGTAATAATTGAGTCGGGTATCAAATGCGGTTTTGAGGTTTTGTAACAATTCTACATAACCGATTTCTCCTGCTTTGTAACTTCGTATAGCGGCATCGATAATAATTTTTGCCTGTGGCATCGCACTTGTTTCAAAATACAGAAGTGATGAATTTGATTTGCTAAAATCAGTAATCGCCTGTTGCCATTGTGAACTCACACTAAGTTGCGTTCGAGCCAAATTGTATCCCGCTGACTGCCACTTATATTTAGCAGCTTTTACTCTTCCCGAATTTGACCAGAACCACAAAGGAATTGTAACTCCCAAATCTATCCTTGTTGGAGTAATGGTATTGCGTCGACCTTTATCATTAAAATAAGTTCCAAAAAATCCGGGAAGCAATTTTGTTTTTTCTAGTTTCCAGTTTTGTTTCGAAACCGCACTATTTTGTTTTGCAAATTCAATAACCGGACTGGAAACAAGATATGAAGTGTCAACTTTTATATTAATTGGAATCGTAAGTTTCGATAATGAATCTGATGGAATAATTTCTGCATTTTTTAATCCTGAAATCAAAAGCAATTGTTGCCGCGCATTTTCCAAATCTTTTTGCGATTTCAACCATTCGTTGTTTTTATTCTGATACGAATTATTGGCATTTATTTTTTCGAGCAAACCAATCTCACCGGCATTGTACCGTGCATCATTTGCATCGGACAGCGTACGATACAAACTATCCTGCAATTTTAATTCCTTTTGTTGCGACAATGTAAATTGCAATTCAATATAAATAGTACGAACTATTGAGGTCAGTTCTGATTTTGTAAGCGCATATTGTTTTTTAGACAATGAAATATTTTGATTGGAAAGTTTTGCCTGACTCAAATAAACGAGAGGAAATTCTATTTTTTGAGAAACATTCCATCCAAAATCATACGCCGGTGTTTCAATTCCAAATTCAGGATTGGGAAGATTGAAACTATTTTTTTTCATTTGCTGCTGTTCTAATACTTCCGCTTTATACTGAAGCATAGCAGGATGATTTCGTATTGATGCTGCTATTAAAGAATCAAGCGTAATTGTAGTTTGTGCAAATCCGCTATTCCCAATAAAAAAAAGAAAGAATACTAATAATTTTGTTCGCATAATATATCTTTTGCAACCTTTATTTTAATTGTAATTATTTTTCATGACTATTAATTTTTTTGTTTCATTAAGTTGATCTGATGTAAATTGTAATAAATAACTTCCCGGACTTATATCATTCAATGAGATTTTTTCTTGTGTTCCAGCAATTTTAATTACTTTATATAGTTTGCCCGCCAAATCCAATATCCGAATCGTAATACTTTCATTCTCGTTATTGAAATCAAACATTAGTTCATCGAATGCAGGATTTGGATAAAACGAAATTTTATTACTTAAGTCTATTTCATTTATCTGAGTCAGATTACTACCAGACATTGATATCATTTTTGCCACACTCGGAATATCATCAACCATTGCAAAAAGCATGTAAAAGCCATCCGGTATTATTAATGAATCGTTAGGTAGTGTTATTAAAATTGTATTACCGGATTGATTGAAATTCAAATGCACAAATCTGTTATTGCCTGTATTCATAAAGTGAGTCACCGATTGCGTACTATACAGGAATACTTTAGTCACGGAATCAGTGAATCCTATTTCAAATGTTATAGATGTACCACGTTGAAAATTATTCGTCGATAAATTATTTATTACCGGTCGAATTCCTCTGTATAAATACGGAGGACTGAAAGCTTCTATATAACTAAATGGTGGTTCATTTCCGGGCTGGCCTTCACCACCAACTGCTATCACCCTGCCATCAGGAACCAATATTGCATTACAATGATATTCCCTCTGAATATTAAGTCTCGATAACCTTCTCCAAGAATCAGCAACAGGGTCGTATTCATCGCATAAATTCATATAACCCCATTGATTGACAGAAGTTGTATCATTCACATCTTCTTTATATCCTCCAATAACAGCGATTTTTTCATTCGGTAAAAGAACGGTCTTAGCCCTGGAGCGTATTGGAGAAATGCTCGAACCGAGCGACCATGAATCTGAAATATGATTGTATCGCTCAACAAAAGTTCCAAGGTTAGCATTGAACGATTTATATCCAATAGCCATAACATCACCGTCAGATAATTGAACAAGTTCATGGTCTGCGTGGTCACCATTTGGCATTCGCGGACCTTGAACGAATTGTCCGGCAGAATCCCATTGCATCGTTACCGGGTCAAACAACATGGGTGGACGATGAGTCATCAAGACTTTGCCATTATACAACAATACATTCGGAGAAACTTCATTCCCAATTGACAGTGAATCGGTCCATTGAGTTGTCCATGTAACAGGGTCATATAATTCGGAAGAACTTGTTCTTTGTGGATTATTCAGATTTCCACCACCGTAAATCAGTACCCTGTTATCCGCAAGTTTAGTAACTGTTGGATACCACCTAAAGTCAAGTAAGCTATCACGCAATGCCCACACATTGTTTGTATAATCAAATGTTTTCACTCTTCTACATCCAGGACCATAAACTTCCTGCAATGTTCCACCCGCCATAATTACCAACCCATTCGGCATTAATAAAGGTCCAGTACAACCTTGAACAGCAGTATCTCCGATTACCCCAATAGTATCATTAATTGTCGGGTCGAAATAAAATGGGTCTTTTGTGTTATGGCAATAAAATATTCTGCCGTTTGGCATGAGTATTCCTAAATTTGTTCCACCAAGCGCTTCGGGAGATTGAATTATTGTTGTCCAGTTTCCAGGCTGACTTTCTCGTTGAAGTGTAATTCCAAGTTGAGTACTAATTGGAACAATTATCGTTTGTTGAAAATATTCCATTGTTATTTTTTCCGCTCCCAACGAATAATTTCCTGCAGGTATATTATTAATAGTAAACGTTCCGGAAACATCAGTTCGCTTTTCTGCAAAATATGAAAGAGTAGAATCAAATAAAGTAATTCGTGCGCCTGCAATACCAATTGATGAACTATCATTCACTTGCCCGGAAATAGAATACTGTCCGATAGAATTGGTTACAAAAATAGTTTGAAATAAAAAGATGACGATAATATATTTCAACGGGTTAATTGCGGTTAGTTTGTTATTGAAATTTTTTGTGTTGATGAATGATTGAATGTAATTAGCGTAATAAAATATATTCCGCTTTTCCAGTTCATTGTATTCAGAGTTAACTTTGTATTAATTAATTCTAAATTTTGGTAGAATATTTTTTGTCCAACCGCATTTGTTACACTGATTGATTTACTATCGGCTGGTAATCCATCGATAGATATAAATTGAGTTGCAGGATTTGGAAAGACAGAAAACTTTGCATTCGCGGGAAATTCATTTATAGATGTAGTATCGGGAACTACAACAAATTGTCCCATCATCCCATCATCTTCATGCAATGCGTGGTTCATTACAGTAAATTGTGGACTCCAAGTATTCCCGTCAAGAATAAATATATGAGGTCCTCCATCATCCATAGAAGGAACATGTAAACCATGCCAATGAACGGTGGTAGTATCACCAAGATTATCCGTAACATTCATGGTTACATTCTCACCTTTATTTAAAATTAAAGTCGGGCCTAAATAGGAAAATTGATTGAAAGCATTGGTAAAAGTTTTTCGTCCGGGAAAAAATTGAACACTATCGGTGTGCATATTTAAATTGAATGTTACCCCTGTTAATGTATCAGGAATAGTTATTGGATTTTGTGCAATAACATTCTGAGTAAATAACAAAAAGAATAAGCCGGAAAATTTTTTCATATTCTAAGAAATTAAATGAAGACGTTGTAACTATAATATAAAAGGAATTAATATACCAATAGCCGCTATTCAAAAGAATGCGGCTGAAAAAATTAATTCAGAAAATCAAATAATGAAAACGTTGTTCGCTAAGTAAACCGGATGTTTACTTTTTAAAGGCGGAGCATGATAATTTGTGAAATCAAAAACTACAAGTGGTGTTGAAAAATCAAATATCAAAAAGGAAACAAAATAACTTATGTGCTTAAAGAAAATATTACCGGGTATAGTTAATTGAGAGGAAGCCTTTTGATTATCTGACAGTTTTAAAGAAACATGAACATCCTTACAACAATTGAATGGCATCTTACTTCCACAAGGACATTTATTTTCATGTGAAGTATTTATAGAAACGACTCGAATTTTCTTCCCACATTTATGAAGATCTATACTAAAGCCGATTGCAGGAAGCAAATACAAAAGAATAATAAATATTGTTGTGGCTTTTTTCAATTTTGCTTGCTAAGAAAATCAAAGGTAAGATTAAAAATTTAAAGATTTAAAATATAGTTATTTCCTGCTTTTTTAATCTCATGTCCAATTCTGGCTGTTTTAAACTATTTACAAAATGTCAAATCGGTTGAATAAACATATAAAAAGTTATTAAAATAGTTAAATTCAACTTATTAGGTAATAAAAAAGCCCTTGTTGAGAGCAACCCGGAGAACTTCTGTTCCTATATTATTGAAGATTCTAATCAATGTTTTCCCTTTTTGAGAATCTGACCATGTAAAAGTTAAATTTCAGTACCATTAAAATATATATGGTCTTTACTTTTAGGGGGAATTTCGCAAATTTTAATTTTTTATAATCTTCCCTTTATCAACCATTCTCATTTTACTCCTCACCTCGTAAAAATATATACCACTAGCTTGAAGCCTTAAAGATAAAGATGTCGAACCAATAAAATTTTGTTGCTTGAGTATTCTTGAACTTAAATCGTAAATTATAACATCTGCTGGGTAATTATTATTTAATCGTACAGTTAATTCATTAGAAGCATTGTTAAAATTGATTCTTACAATAGTTTTAGTAATATTTTCAACTGTACCAGTAATAATTTTAACTGGTAAAGAAGTTAAATCACAACCATTCGAATCTATGACTGTTACAAAATAATTACCGGAATCATTTGGTAAAAAGCATTGATTCGTTGAAAGGATTGCAGAAGGATTTGTACCTTCATACCAGCTATAAGAAATATACGAGGAAACACATAATGTATCATTAATTATATTGATAGTAGGTAACTCTGCAGGATCTATTTCTTTAATAAATGAATCGAACGTAAGAGAATCACATCCATATGCATTGCAAGCAATGAGTGTTACTGAAAATGTGCCACTGTTTGCATAATAGATTCCGGTTGGGTTTTGTAAATTAGATGAATTTGGATTTGCTCCGGGAAAAAACCACTGCCATGATGTTGGGTTTTTCGCTGACAAATCATAAAAATTAATTGCTTGCTTCTCACATAAATAATTATCGTTGCATGAAATATTTACAACCGGTATCAAACCAGAAATACATTTTTCCACCGATGGCGATAATTCATCTAATTTATATATTCGAACATCATCAAGTATTAATTCAGTACAATGTAAGCATATGTGTCCCCAATTAGTAAACTTAATAATATGCGATGTGGATGTCGCCATAAATTCTATTATAAAACGATTTCCATTCAATAAAGGCGATGTTGCATTATTTCTTAAAAATGTTTTTCCAAATCCTATATCAACAGCAAATAAGCCTTTACTTGTAAAGAAATTATTCCCCAATTCTCCGCCAACCCAAAATTCCAAAACATAAATCTCTCCAGGAATTAACCCAAAAACAGTTTGTTCTAAACTTACGCCTGTATCTCTACCATGAATTCCATCATTTATTGGAAATCCAGTTTGAATCCCTGTTACAATACATAAAGAATCCTTAATACATGAAGTGTCTTCCGCTGCAACTACGCAGGGTTTACAAAAAGTATTTCCAAAATAGGCTGCTTGTTTTCCATTTAATAAGTATGTACCATAACTACTGCCACAAATACTTGCATAAGTATCTCTACCACCACCTGTACAAATCCAATTTGAAAAATCAAATCCGTAACTGAATGATTTGGGACAAAAACTGTTTTGTTGGTCATCTATCTGAATGGTATCTTCAAAACTTCCGTTTTTAAAAAAATTGTGTACCCCCGAACTAATAGAATCATTTTGATCAAAACACTTAATGCAAAGTATTTGTGATACTCCTGTTTGGGAAATCAAAAAACAAAATAATATTAGTAAAAATAATTTTTTCAAAATTTTATATTGATTACATTTTAAAAGTCTGATTTTTAATCCAACGCTCAATCCGAATGAAGAATTAAAATATGATAGGGTTGAATTTTGTAAATCAATCAACAACTAACCGAACAAAATATACTTTTGTTCCTTCAATTTCCAATGTTAAAAAATACATTCCATGAGCCACATTGCTTAAATCAATGTCTTTTCTATTTTTATTATTATCTGTAATTATTATTTTACTCATCAACACATTACCTAAAAGATCAATTAACATGATTGTGCCTGCTGATTTTATTTTTGTCTGAAAACTAACTGTCAAAATTCCTGATGTAGGATTCGGATAAGCAGAAAACATATCAGAAGTATTTAATTCAGTTGAAACTGTATTAAGCGCTACTTTGCAATTCAAATTTTTTGTTATGTTTTTCTTTTTAGTTCCACTGTGATCAAAACAATTATTTGCCTGAACTTTTACAAGTCCCTCATTAAAATCAGAAGCTGTATGAATCGTAACTGAAGTTGTTCCCTGACCGGAAATAATTGACATGCGACCATCAACTTTCCACAAATAGTCAGATGCATTTGTAACAGATGCAATTGAATAAGTTGAATTTTGATTCGGACAAAGTGAGGATGGACCTGAAATTATTCCCGGTGTATTTGGTTTCTTAGTTATCAAAACAACATTGATGCA
>JANLOW010000239.1:0-16563 GCA_031366785.1 Bacteroidota bacterium
TAATTTATGTTTACCTATTGGTACTTATTTTATCTATGTGATACTATTTCGCTTTTAGTTCAACAATAATATTCACTAATAAAATGATGACTAGTTCATTAAGCAATACGCTCAAAACCCCTAGTAGGTCAACTCTTAAAAAGATAATCCTCTGTAAACGATGTATTTAAAGAGGATTTTTTTTATTCTATTTTCTTAAAATCAATAAACCCTTTTTCAACATCGGTACTTATAAGCTGAACACGAATTCTATTACCAACATCGATACCTTCATGGCCATTAATTAATTTTCCTTCTACAGGCGGATGAAGAATACGAACCCATATTCCTTTTTCAGAATTACCGGTAACAATTCCATCAAAGTTTTCACCAATTCTTGATTCAAGCAGCATAGCTGCTGCTGATTTCTGAACTTGTCGTTCAACTTTTTTAGCGGCATCTGCCATTTCAGTGCAATGCTTAGCTAAGGAATTTAATTCTTCAATCGAATATGGAACCGGGCGGTTTGATATTGAAGCTTTGAGTAATCGTTGCGTTATTAGATCAGCATATCTTCTGTTTGGTGCGGTTGAATGAGTATAATCTTTCACGGCTAGTCCAAAGTGTCCAGAAGTATTTTCTCCCGGTAATTCTACAACATATTCACCCGGACCTAAAAGTTTAATTACACTCAGCGAAAGATCAGGAAAACGAAGAGGGTCCGATGACCTGGAAAAAATTAAAAATTGATCCAATGCTTTTGAATCAGGCTGTATTGGCAAAATAAATTTTTGTTCCGCTGCAAGTTCAACAATTCTTTCCCATCGTTTTGGTGTACGAACTATACGACGTATAGAAGGTATTTTTTTTGATTCAAGATATTTTGCAGTTATACCATTCGCAGATATCATAAAATCCTGAATAATTTCTTTAGCATCATTTGTTTTTTGATCTTCAATATCATTCAAAGTGCCATCATGAAAAACAAACCGGGCTTCAATTGTTTCCAAATCCAATGCTCCATTAATATGCCGGAGCGATTTCAATTTCTTTGCAATTGTATTCTGGAGTAGAAGATTTTTATCAAGCCCGTTTACTTTCTTTAAAGACTCTGGAGCTTGTTCTTTTCCTTCAAGCCATTCAGCCAAACTATTGTAAGCAAGTTTAGCATGGTTAGTAACACGTGCTCTGTATATATCATAATCGTTAATTTCTCCATTATCCTTAACAACCATTTCAACTACAACAGCAAGCCGTTCCGAGTCAAAATTAAGCGAAGTTAAATTCGTCGAAATTTTTTCGGGAAGCATAGGAAATATTTCGGCGGTGGTATAAATTGATGTTGTGTTATGTTGAGCGTGAATATCAATGGCAGAGTTTTTATTTATGAGAGAATCCACATCTGCAATAGCAATTAAAATTTTTGTTAAGCCTTCGGGTAAAGATATTGCTGTAGTTAATTGATCCAGGTCAAGCGAATCATCGTTATCTATAGAACACCATAGAAGATTTCTAAGGTCGCGTATGGATTTATCAGAAGAAGATTGAGGTGTTTTTAATTTATCAAGCTCAGCCAAAACTTCAGTAGGAAAATCAGGAAGTAATCCACGTTCAATCATTATATGATGAGCGATTCTTTGTAAAATAGAATGGTGATTTTTGTTTTCTGTTTCGATCATTTTTTGTCAATACTTCAATTAAAATACACTTGAGTTTATAACAATCCATTTTGTCCATGTATTGTTTGCAATTTTATAAAAACATAATTCTTCAAATCCACATGGATTGCCGCAAATGGAGGCGAAATAAATTAAACAAATTGACCTGTTTCTTAAATAGATTGGTTTGGAGAATTTAAAAATATTTGGTCTTTGATAATTCTTAACCAGGTTCATTCTGTCATTTTCTGTGTTAGTCGGCCTATTATAATTTTCCAAATATTCCTGAGTTGTTTTTTTTATATAATTAAAAGCATCTTCTTCTATTATAAGCTGGGAGCCGGGAATAATATTCTCTTTCCAATACGGTCTTCTGGCTAATTCAAGTTGTTGAAATAAATATTTTTTCTCCTGTCTTGTAAGGACTATAAAATTCTGATTCCTTGTTTTGCTAATATCATAAATAGTATTTTTTTTTATTTTCGATTTAATTTTATCTAAATCATCTTTATTTATTTTATCGGTATAGATTATTTTTCCTTCAGGTTGATAATTCCTGATCAATCCTTCAAGAAAAATTAATTCAGATCGATCACTTTGGGCATAACTTACTTTAATTAATGTAAAAAATAAAATTATGGGTATTGAATATTTCATCAGGTATTATTTAATAATCCCAGCTGCCATATTGACGAAGGATTTCAATTGCAGTATTTTATTTTTAAGCTTTGTTAAAATTAAGTCAACTTCACTTCAAATATATTTTATTCCAATCTAAAGCAAAAAAAAAGCTTGTCATAAGACAAGCTTTTTAAAAATTTCTAAAGGTTTAAACCTTATGAAGTTCTGCGAACGTTTACCGCATTAAGGCCTTTTTTGCCTTGTTGAACTTCAAACTGAACGCTGTCATTCTCCTGGATCTGATCTTGCAGTCCGCTTGAGTGAACAAATACTTCTTCTCCGCTGTTATCATCTTTGATAAAACCGAAGCCTTTTGATTCATTAAAGAATTTTACTTTTCCTGTTTTCATTAATTTGTAAATTGATATGTATTAAAACACTGGTTATTCTTATTTTTTCCGAACCCGGGAAAATAAGCAGTGCAAAGTTACATTAATATCTTAAACTATGGCTATCCTTTTAAAAAAGGTTTGGAGGTATTCTTGAAATGTAATTTATTTATCAATAATTGTTATAATAATAAAAGACATAAAAATCTGAATATCAATATATTGTGATTTTATTTGAGTTTGTGTAGAATCGCTTCAGTAGTTGCAAATAAATTTCAATGTATCAAATAAACATAGATTAATTTATCCGAAAAGATGTGAAAAGACTTCTTCTACCTTTGAAACAGGGTAAAGTCGTATTGATTTAAAACGCCCTTTATCAAGGCCTTTCAGATTGTATTTGCTGATTACTATTTCTTCAAAACCCATTTTTTCAGCTTCTAGGATTCTTTGCTCGATACGTGTAACCGGACGAATTTCTCCACTTAAACCTACTTCTCCCGAAAAGGCAACTTTAGCAGAAATAGCAATATCTTCCCCTGAAGATAATATCGAACAGATCACTGCCAGATCAATAGCGGGATCTTCTACTTTAATTCCGCCGGCAAGATTCAGAAATACGTCTTTGGCACCAAGCCTGAAACCACACCTCTTTTCCAGAACAGCCAGCAACATATTGAGTCTGCGTAAATCAAATCCTGTTGAAGATCGTTGAGGGGTTCCATAGACTGCTGAACTTACTAAAGCCTGAGTTTCAATGAGCAAAGGTCTGATTCCTTCCATTGTAGCTGCTATAGCAATGCCACTAAGGTTTTCTTCTCTTTGAGCAATTAAAACTTCAGAGGGATTACTTACTTCGCGTAATCCGGTTCCAAGCATTTCGTAGATGCCAAGTTCTGCTGTAGAACCAAAACGATTTTTTACTGAACGAAGTATCCTGTATACATGATGGCGATCTCCTTCAAATTGCAAAACAGTATCGACCATATGTTCCAGTATTTTAGGCCCGGCAATTGTTCCATCTTTAGTAATATGACCTATTAAAAAAACAGGTACTGAAGATTCTTTGGCAAAACGTAAAAGTTCTGCAGCACTTTCTCTTATTTGTGAAACACTTCCTGGAGATGAATCAATTTTACTACTGAAAATTGTTTGGATTGAATCAATCACTAAAATATCCGGATTAACTTCTGAAATTTGTTTGAAGATATTATCGAGTGATGTTTCGGTTAAAATAAAAAATCGATCACCAGCCATCTTAAGACGTTCCGCTCTCATTTTAATTTGTTGCTCGCTTTCTTCTCCGCTAACATATAATACTGTGCGGCTCTTTAAAGAGAGAGCCAATTGAAGTAATAATGTTGATTTGCCAATTCCGGGTTCACCACCCATTAGAACAAGAGAACCCGGGACCAATCCACCACCAAGAACCCTGTTAAGTTCCTTATCGGGCATAATAATCCTTTGTTCATCGCTAATGGGTACTTCTGAAAGCAGCTGTGATTGCGGGATGCGAGGTTTTTTATCGGCAGATTTTTTCCATAGGACATTATCTGTTGTTTTACTTATAATTTCTTCAACAAAAGTATTCCATTGACCGCAAGACTGACAACGACCGACCCACTTAGGTGATGAAATGCCACAATTCTGGCAGAAGAAAGCTGTTTTAACTTTTGAAGATATTGAATTCAATTTGTATATCTTAAGATAATGAAAATAAAAATTCAGATCATTCGTAATTTTCTATCTTCAATGGTTATGAATTATTTCTGAAATTCTAATTGAGTAAGCCCGGACAAACCATCCTGATCACTCGCTATAATTAAAAAACTTCCATCAAGTTTAACAATTTGCCAGGTCCCATTGCTGCGAGGGCGAGCAGGCAAAATAAACTTAGGGATGATATCATCGAGTTTAAATTTAGCTTGAGTTATTGAAGTATGAATTGAATATGTTGATATGCCCGTTTGATTATAATTTACAATAGTAACTTTTGTATCATCGAAAGTCCAGGATTCAACATGATCTATTGTATCAGTACCTATAATATCTTTCTTTGGAATGGAGATTAGTTTCCACGTTCCTTGCAATTCTTTTTTTATTTCTTTTTCGGATTTAAAATATTCCTGTTTCAAGCATGAATAAAATAAAATAAAAACTAAAAGAATAAGTGTTGAAAATTTTGTTCTCATTACCAGCAATATTTACAGGTAAAGTTAACAGAATTATTCTATGTTTTTTTAAACGATTTTATTTTTTCCTCAATAAAAGATGTTGAATATCCTTCAAGAAAATCCAATGTTTTTACAATACCGTTTTTTGCTTTAACTACATCATAACCTACTATTTCTTCTGGCTTATAATCTCCACCTTTTATTAGAACATCGGGCTGAATAGTGCTAATAAGTTGGTAAGGCGTTGGTTCATCGAATATAACTACTGCAGAAACGAATTGAAAAGATGCAAGAATCATAGCTCTTTGATCTTGTTTATTTATTGGTCTTGAAGGGCCTTTCAATCCGCAAGTTGATGTGTCGGAATTCATCCCTACAATAAGAACATCTCCTTCATCCGAGGCTTTGGCAAGGTAATCTATGTGGCCAAGATGGATTAAGTCAAAACATCCATTGGTAAAAACAATTTTTTGTGAAAAAAATCTCCATCTCATAAGTTGAGTTTTCAACGTCTCGTGATTGAGTATTTTATTTCTGATTATTTCCAGTGAACTTGGTCGTTGCATTTCGTTTTTTTAATGAAAGATATAAAAATGATAAACCTCCGAGCAAAATTACAATAAGAATTTGGCTTGTATGCATTAATGTTGCAAAAGCGAGTCCGTGTTCCTGACTAACACCATATAAAATCAATCCTTGAGATACTAATAAATGATAAGCGCCAATTCCTCCTTGCACAGGAGCGCTCATACCCATACCGCCAACAACAAGTACAAAAAATGCAGCATGCCAGTCGAGTAATGAAGTAGCTTCTAAAGCATAAAAACATGTATACGACATTAAATAATACATTACCCAAATTAGTATTGTATGAAAAATAAAAGCTAATGGATTTTTAAGTTTACGAACCGAATCGATGCCGTTTACTATTCCTTTAAGAAGTGATAAAAATTTTTCTGAGAAAGTATTTTTATTATTATTTTTTCTAAAAATAAAATATAAAAAAATAATAAGTATAGTTGCAAAAATGGTGATTACAAGAGGAGAGTTTATAGCAGAGTTTAATTTATTGGCTGCAGGGTTGAATATATTTTGACTAAGAAAATTTCCTAATAGATCATATTCTGTGAGGGCAACAAAAACGATACAAATCATAAGACATAATACATCAATAATACGTTCAATTATTACGGTGCCTAAAAGTGAATTAAATGGTAATTTTTCTGTTCTGCTTAATGTACCACAACGTGTTACTTCGCCTAATCTTGGAATTGCTAAATTAGCCAGATATCCAATCATCAATGCGGCTGATGTATTGCTTAGTGAGGGTTTAAATCCCAGAGGTTCGATAAGCATGTTCCAGCGAATTGCACGGCTGACGAATGCTACCAATGAAGCAGCAACTGAAACCAAAACCCAGAATAAATTAGCTTGAAGCATTTCATCAATAGTATTTTTCAATTTAACTCCACGAAATGCAAGCCAAAGGAGAGCTATACCAATGGAAAATATTACTACATATTTAATAACAGAAAGAAGAATTTTATTCATTGAAATTTTTCAATAGTTTTTAAGACAAAAACAGGCAAACAATTATGAAATAATTTTTTAATTTGTATATTTTAATTCTTCATGCAATGGTACTAAATCATAATCATTGATTCGATTAAGTTCAACGATAACAGAGCCGTTTGCTGCAGGCAATAGAATGGATTTAAATTTAGCCCCGAAAACTAATTCATTAAAACGAAACGATGAGCGGGTATGAACAGTTTGTGCAAATGTTTCTTCATAAGCTCGGATTAATACCAGAAACTCTACTTCTTTATTCTTGTAATCTTCTTCAGCCCAACCATACAATGGACTTTCTTCATCAATTGGATGTACCAGAGTCCAGGACATGGTTAACAAGGTAACGTGTGTAAGTTCAAGTTTAAGAGAAGAAAACTTTCGTGTTATTTTATTATTTTCTTGCTCAACATAAGCCATAAGTATTGTAGCATCGGGATCGAGGAGTTCACTTTTATTTTTATTTGCAAGCCTTACCATTAATGCAGTGAACCCTTGATATGGAGCAATGAGAGCATTTTTACTAAAAAGGATATTTGCTACGGGTCTTGAAAATCTACCATACAATAAACCGGTTGCCATTGCAAATCCTAATAATCCGATAAATGATTCAATTACTGCAACAGAACTGTTCGGTATTCCAATCGGATTTAATCTTCCATATCCAACCGTTGTTAATGATTGAGCACTAAAAAAAAAGACTTCCATAAATTTTTCAAATTCGGAAGAGTAAATCATACCATTGACATTCGACACGTCACCGAAATAATAAATCAAAGCAAATAATATATTAACACAAAGGTAGGCGACAAGAATAATGGTGTTGAATTTCCACCAGGGCATCGTTATCAGAGAATGATAATAATTGGTTGCTGCATAAAAAGGAAGACCGGCACGTTTAACATTGCTGCTGCCATCTTTATTCATTAACCGTTGGTTATCTTCGATAACTCTATTTCCAAAACCAGTCTCACGAAATTCGTCTTGCTTAAAAATACGTCGCCTCGAAGCCATTGAGTGCTTTAATTTTGGTAATTAGTTAATTTTTTTTTTTGACTAAAATACTTGATACTTGATACTTGTTATAGACTTGATACTTGATTCACTAGTCTTTAAACTCCGTTACTCCACCGGAAATAATAAACTTCATTGCATCTGTTCCGGATGCTTTTAACGGACTTATATTTTCTCTTGGAAGAATAATTAATTCGCCTGCAAAACTGTATGAGAAGGGTAAATAAACTGCGACCATATCTTTTCCCAATCCCATTTCTGAAAGATCTTCTTTTGTGATAAATCCAATACGGTTAATATGGGATTCTTTTTCGAGCACAACAAGAACAGGTTTATTAAATCGCCTTTTTTCACCAACGAATGCTTCAACAAGATCTTTAACAGAAGAATAAATGAGTTTGACCAATGGAGCACGGTCAATCATTCTTTCCATATAGCTGAATAATGGATTTTTTAAGTACCGGGCACTTATAAAACCAATCATTGCTATTCCTGTAAAAATAGTTAGTAAACCAAGTCCTGGAATTTCAAGGGAAGGGAGCCCAGGAATTTTTATTGGTATTTGAAACGGAAGAAGGCTGTCTATCCATAAAATACTTTTGAAGATTACCCATAAAGTAATGGTTATGGGTACAACAAAAAGAAGCCCTTGCAAGAAGTAGTTTAAAATCTTTTTCATGATATTCGATTGTTAATGCAAAGATGATAAAATTCACCTTGAAAAAATGAATTAACGGATTATCCTATCGATATAATGTTTTTTAAACGACTATTTTATTGACTGTATATTATTTCTAAAAAAATGAATCATGAAAATCTTTAAATCCTCTTTTTCAAGGAACTATTTCAAAGGAGGAAGTTTGACATCGTCAGGTACGATGAAAGAAGTTGGATAAAGCCCCTCAATTTCTTTTAAAAATTTTTGTGCTTCGAATCGATTTCGGTAATCTCCGATTCTCACCTTAAAATTAGGTTGCTGATAACTTAAATAGGCTTGTATGTCTGGAAATCTGGAATTAAAATCAAGTTTTACTTCCGATGCTTTTTGCCGTATACCACCAAAGTAAATCTGTATACGGTATCCATGCATGCTTTGATTTATTTGGTTCTGAATTTTTTGTTTATTTACTAATTCATCGAATCGGGAATCCTTTGTTATAATAATTGATGAATCCTGATTATAGATAGTAACTTCCTGACCCGATACCATTAATGATGTCAAGGGAAAAAATAATAAAAAAGAAATTTTTACGATTTTTTGTACCAATAAATTATTCAAAACACCTGTTTTCAAAATGAATAATTTTTGAATTTCTAAATCAAGCAAGCGTTCGCTTGACTGCAACTTGCTCATAACCTTCAATAATATCATTGACCTGAATATCATTGAAGTTAGAAATGCTTAGTCCGCATTCGTAACCGGAAGAAACTTCTTTTACATCGTCTTTAAATCGTTTTAAAGAAGCTAAATCACCCGAGTAAACTACAATACCATCACGAACAACACGTACTTTTGTATTACGTGAAATTTTACCGTCAAGTACCATGCATCCTGCAACGGTTCCTACTTTCGGAATTTTAAAGGTCTCACGGATCTCAATATTCCCAACTATTTTTTCCTGATATTCAGGAGCTAACATTCCTTCCATTGCTAATTTAAGTTCATTGATAGCAGTATAAATAATGGAATAGAGTCGGATTTCAATTTGTTCACTTTCTGCAAGTTTCCGGGCATTCACCGAAGGGCGAACCTGGAATCCTATAATGATGGCATTTGAAGCGGATGCTAGTAATACATCGCTTTCCGTAATTTGTCCTACAGATTTATGAATAATATTTATCTGAATTTCTCCGGTTGAAAGTTTTAGTAATGAATCAGCCAGGGCTTCGATGGAACCATCGACATCACCTTTAACAATTACATTTAATTCCTTGAAATTACCAATAGCCAATCGTCTTCCAATTTCATCGAGTGTAATATGTTTATGAGTTCGAATGCCTTGTTCTCTTTGCAATTGCAAACGTTTGTTTGCGATTTCACGTGCTTCGCGTTCATCTTCCATTACATTAAATAAATCTCCTGCTTGAGGAGCGCCAGTCATTCCTAACACTTGAGCAGGGGATGATGGACCAGCTTCTTTACTTCGGAAACCACGTTCATTATATAATGCTTTAACACGCCCGCTGTAACAACCGGCAAGAAGGATGTCTCCAACTTTCAAGGTACCGCCTTGAACAAGCACAGTCATAACATATCCGCGACCTTTGTCGAGCATAGATTCTATAACAGTTCCATTGGCACGGCGACTTGGATTTGCTTTCAAGTCGAGAAGTTCGGCTTCTAGTAAAACTTTTTCAAGCAAAGCTTCAACGTTTAGTCCTTTCTTTGCACTTATTTCCTGACATTGATATTTACCTCCCCAATCTTCGACGAGTATATTCATTTTCGAAAGTTGTTCGCGAATACGTTCTGGATTTGAATCCGGTTTATCAATTTTATTAATTGCAAAAACCATTGGAACACCGGCAGCTTGAGCATGATTAATAGCTTCTATTGTTTGTGGCATTACACTATCATCAGCAGCAATAACAATAATTGCAACATCAGTAACTTTAGCACCCCGGGCACGCATAGCTGTAAAAGCTTCATGTCCGGGAGTGTCGAGGAAAGTAATTTTTTTATTATTTTCCAGAGTAACTTCATATGCACCGATATGTTGGGTAATTCCTCCGGCTTCTCCTGCAATTACATTGGCTTTTCTAATATAATCCAGTAAAGATGTTTTTCCATGATCCACATGTCCCATTACAGTAACGATGGGGGAACGCGGTAAAAGATCTTCAGGAGTGTCCTGTTCAACTCCAATAGTTTCCTGAACATCGGCGGCAACAAATTCAACTTTATAACCGAATTCTTCTGCAACGACAGTAAGTGTTTCCGCGTCCAGACGTTGATTAATAGAAACAAAAATTCCCAGAGCCATACATGCAGAAATAATTTCCGTCACGGTAACATCCATCATTCTTGCTAAATCATTTGCAGTAACGAATTCTGTTACTTGTATTAGCTTATTTTCTGCTTGTTCTGCAGCTTGTTCTGCTTTTTCTTCTGCACGTACATCTCTTCGTGCTTTACGCATTTTTGAAGATTTAGATTTTCCACCGCCACCACTTAGCCGAGCTAACGTAGCTTTTATCTGATCCTGAACTTCTTTTTCTGTTAACTCGGTTCTGGCAGGAGGGCGAGGTGCGCTTCCACTTCCACTTCGTTGATGTGGAGTTCTCGGCCTTTCAAATGTGCCCGGTGGTCTTGATTTATCTTGAGGAACAGGTTGACCGCCGCCTTTTCTTTCTGTGCGTTTTCTTTTTTTCTTTTTATCATCAACAGCACCGGATGAAGAAGCAACTGGTTTACGCTTTGCTGGTTGTGCTGATGGTAGATCAATCTTGCCCATAATTGTAGGGCCGGAAAGTTTTGTTATTTTAATTCTATGTATTTCATCCTTTTCTTTCGTCTCTTCAGGAGCATCAGGCAAGACAATAGGCAAATCTTTTTCTTTAGTTTCAACAATATGCTCAACAGGTACAACGGCTTTTAATTCAATGGTAGGTGGAACTTCCGCTTCTATACTTTCTTTTTTCTTTTTACTTGTTTTTTTTATTGCCTTTTCTTCTTCGGCTTTAGCTTCCGCTTCGGCTTTTAATTTCGCTTTCGTTTTTACTTTTTCAGCTGGAGTTTCTACAACTGGTTTTGAAGCACGTTTTTTCTTGGAAATTTCATCTTGAATATCAATCATCCCAATAACTTTTGGGCCTTCCATTTTATCAGCTTTCGCTTTGATAACGATTATTTCCTTTTCTTTAGATTCTTTCTCTTTGGCTTCTTTAGTTACTCTTACTTTAGTTTCTTTTTCTTTTTCAGCTTTAGCAACATCATCCTTTAAAAAATCAGCGGCACTCATATTCTTTATAAGAATTTCTTTAGATTCTTCGTCTTTACGAGTAGTAGATTTTGGTCGATTTTCTGCTTCAAGTATTAATGAATTATCTTTTTTATTCTTGCTTTGAGCAAATTGCTGTGCTTCTTCTTTGGCCGATTTGTCATTTTGGAATTCCTTTAACAGAAGGGTATAGGCATCTCCTGGCAATTTTGTATTCGGATTGCTTTCAATTTTGAATCCCTTTTTAGACAAGAAGTCTACAATGTGATCCATACTAAGGTTGAATTCCTTAGCTGCCTTGTTTAAACGTATTGTTTTTTCTACTTCTGTCATATTTACTTTTATACTCGTACTCTTTCAGTGTATGCAAGGTAATAATTTATTGATCGGTTTAGTTTTCTGCTTCCAATCAGCGATATTATTCGAATTCAGAGCTGAGTATTCTAACTACTTCTTTAATTGTTTCTTCTTCAAGATCGGTTCTACGAACAAGATCTTCGATTGGTAAATCAAGAACACTTTTTGCCGTATCGCAACCGATTCCTTTTAATTCGTCAATAATCCAAGGTTCAATTTCATCTGAAAACTCATCAAGATCAACATCTTCCTGATCATCATCCGTATCGCGGTAAACATCTATTTCATAACCCGAAAGTTTACCGGCAAGTTTAATATTATGGCCGCCTTTTCCTATTGCCAACGAAACCTGATCCGGTTTCAGGAAAACAGAAGCACGTTTTTTCTCTTCATCAAGTTTGATGGATGTAATTTTTGCAGGTGCAAGTGCTCGTGAAATAAATAATGGTAGATTATTGGTGTAATTAATTACATCAATATTTTCATTCCGTAATTCTCTTACAATTCCATGAATACGTGATCCCTTCATTCCAACACAAGCTCCAACAGGATCAATACGGTCGTCGTAACTTTCTACTGCAACTTTTGCACGTTCACCCGGCTCTCTTACTATCTTTTTAATAGTGATTAGTCCATCAAATACTTCCGGAACTTCCAACTCAAATAATTTTTCGAGAAAGAGTGGAGAAGTACGAGAAAGAATAATTTTGGGTGTACCATTCATCATTTCAACACGCAAAACTACGGCACGAACAGAATCACCTTTTTTGAAAAAGTCAGAAGGTATTTGTTCATTTTTAGGAAGTATAAGCTCATTGCTGTCATCATCCATGATGAGTGTTTCCTTTTTCCAGGTTTGGTAAACCTCGCCCGTAATTATTTCGCCAACACGATCTTTATATTTTTTAAAGATACCTTCTCTTTCAAGTTCTTGTACTCGAGCCATCAAATTCTGACGGGCAGCAAGAACGGCACGTCTGCCGAAGTCAGAGAATTTAACGTTTTCCGATACATCTTCACCAACTTCAAAATCGGGCTCGATTTTTACTGCTTCAGAATATTCAACCTGTGTATTTGGATCTTCAACTTTACCATCTTCAACAATTAATCGATTACGGAAAGCTTCCAGATCACCTTTATCGGTATTAATAACGATGTCAAAATTATCCGCCGTTCCATATTTTTTACGAAGCATATTTTTGAATACGTCTTCAAGAATGCTCATCATACTTGCACGGTCAATATTTTTCAACTCCTTAAATTCGGAAAAAGCATCGACTAATTCTGTGTGCTCGTCTTTAATTTCTGTTTTTTTCATTTTGATCAAATGATTTTATCGAAAGAGAAAATAACTCTTGTTTCTTTTATTTCTGTTAATGGTATCGTGTATTGTTTTGTTTGAATTTCTTTTTTCTTTCCGGATCCAATTTTTATTTCTTCGTTAATTTCAATTTGATTTTCATCAGCTGAAATTAATAATCCAATATGTTTTAATCCATCGAATGTTAAAATACTAACTCTTTGTCCGATTCTTTTTTTGTATTGTGCTAAAATCTTCAGTGGTTCTTCCATTCCCGGTGAACCGACTTCTAATTCATATTTCTCAAAAATATTTTCGTTATCAAGTTTATCATGCAAATATCGGTTAATTGCAACACAATCTTCAATTTTTACGGCTTTTTGATGATCAATTATTACGATGATTTTATTGGTACTAACCATTACTTCAACAAGATAATTTTCTGTTGAAACAAGCTTTTTTATTACTAATTGTTCGATTTCCTCTTTAATATTCATCGAAATTCAATAAAAAAGGGGACTTTTGTCCCCTCTTATCTTTCCTTAAAACTGATTGCAAATGTAGCGGATTTTTTCGGGGCGGCAAATCTTTTTAACAGATAACCAGAAATATTTAAATTCAGAATTAAAATTTTCTTTAACATCCTTTTTTGAACCTACATTTGTCCTGAAGATGGATATTTTTTCAAAAAAGAATGATTTTAAACGAATCGTAATAATCGGCGCGGGATTCGGCGGTATTGAAATCGTTAAAGGTTTAAATACGACGATGTGCGAAGTTTTATTAATCGATAAACATAACTATTTCACATTTCAGCCTCTTTTATATCAAGTTGCAACGGGCGGACTTGAGCCTGATTCTGTTGCTTATCCTATCAGGAAAATTATTTCAAAAAAACATAATGTAGTTTTCCGGATGGCTGAAGTTATGGAAATCCAAACCCAACTCAAACAGATACAAACAAGTATAGGTTTACTTCCTTATGATATTTTGATTCTGGCTTGTGGAGCAAAGACGAATTTTTTTGGAATGAAGGAGACAATGGAAAATGCATTGTCTCTGAAATCTGTTACAGACTCTTTGAATATGCGTAGTTTTATTCTTCAGAATTTCGAAACAGCCCTTCTATCATCAGATAAAGAAGAACAAAAACGGTTAATGAATTTTGTTATCGTTGGCGGAGGGCCAACCGGAGTTGAAATTTCAGGCTCTTTGGCTGAATTGAAAAGACACGTTTTACCGAACGATTATCCCGAACTGGATTTTTCGATGATGAATATTAATATCATCGAATCATCTAATAATGTTCTGGATGCAATGTCTGATTTTTCTAAAAGGAAATCTAAAAAACAATTGGAAGAACTTGGTGTTAATTTAATGTTGAATTCACAACTGGTGTCTTATGATGGCAAAGAAGCACAACTGAAAGACGGAACCAAAATTTCAACCAGAGCATTAATATGGACAGCCGGTGTAATGGGAAATATTCCTAAAGGATTTTCACCCGATATTATTGTAAGAGGGAACCGGCTTTCAGTAGATGACTACAATCGTATTAAAGGATTTGGAGATGTTTTTGCAATTGGAGATTTAGCTGCTATGGAAAGTGATCCTCACCCGATGTTAGCTCCTGTAGCCATGCAGCAAGGAAAAAATCTGGCAAAAAATTTAAACAGGAAAAATTTATCAGAATGGAAAAAATTTATCTATTCTGATAAAGGTACGATGGCTACAATCGGCCGTAGTCGTGCTGTTGCAGATCTTAAATTTATACATCTGCAAGGGATTCTCGCTTGGCTTGCTTGGTTATTTATTCACCTTATGTTGCTTGTCGGATTCCGAAACCGTGTAATCGTTTTCTTCAATTGGTTGTGGAATTATTTTAGTTATGATAAGGCCATTCGTTTAATCATTCGGCCATATAAGAAATTTGAAGAGTAGTTAATTTGAAATTAAAAAAAGCAGTTTCAAATTATTATTTTCTTCTTCGATTCCTATAAATCAGAAGTATGAAAAATGCAATAATTGGTAAAATATAAATTAACGACATTCAGTTGTGAATTTAAAAGGCGATATATTTCCAGGCGATAAAAAATCAATCAAGATGATATTCTTTTTTTAAGATATCTATAACCCTAATAGCATGTGCCTTTATCTTTTTTTCTCGCATAACATTGTATCGACAAGCATCCTGAAACAAATAAATGATATTTCTGAACTGTGCCAGTTTTAACTCATCGTAAACTAAAAGATACTTTACTCCGGATTTTTCTAATTCGTATTTTGAATGCGCCTTCAAATCAAAGGTGTATTTTTGCAAATCAATTGTTTTGTATAGATTAAAAATAATTTTTTTATAAATACTTAGAGTCATATCAATATCAATCAAAGAATTAATAAATTCCTTTTCACGGTGTCGTTCCACATTATACTCGCGGAGATTTTCAACAAAAAATCCCAGACTTATTGCCAGAAATAACATTTAGAACTCATATACATAATACTTCCATCCCCTTCCAGAAGCTTTATGAAGTTCATGTGCATGTGTTTCCATTTTTTTATTTCAGAAAAATTTTATTCGAGATTATATTCACTGTGAATTCTAACGATGAGTTCCCGAGCTTTCTGACTAATTTGTTTCGCAGTCTTATCATAGAATTTCATAGTAGTATAAAAATAATGGTAATTCATACAGACTTTGTTTATCTTTATTAATTCAGTTGATATTAAAAGCGGATTGTCCAGTGGTCTGTAAATATTAACATTTTCACCGTCCTGAAAATTACCATAATCAGTTTTTTGTAACATTTTGTGAAATACCCGGCTATCAAATAATTCGCTGTTCCCAAGATGAATTGCATCTATCTTTTTGTGCATTAATTCTGTTTGGTTTTGCAGCCATTGCATAGAAGAATAATAATCCGCAATGCTGTCTAACAGGCTCCTCTTTGAAATCAATCGGAGTGTTCCTGACGATTTCATTTGCTCAAAGGTTTTTGAATTTGAATAGAAATAGCCGAAGTTTGCTGTTACAACTCTTGCTGAATAATAAATATCATTGGTATTTTTAATATCATTCAGAAGATAAATTAATGAATCAGTCATTTTACAACAATATTCGTTGCGTCGTAGTTGTGAATCAAAAAAAGCTACATCGGAATAGAGGTCAGAAGCAAGTGACTCCATGTTCATAAGAATCTCTTCCTTATGCTTTAATGATTCACGTAGATTTTCTGCGAGGAATCCCATAGTTACCGCAAGAAAAATCATAAGAAATTCAAGGAAGTATCCTTTAAAATTTTTCTTTTCAAGTTTTGGATGATGATGGACTTCCATTTTTTAATTAGCCGATTAGCCAATTAGCTGATTAGCCAATTAGGTGGTTACTTTATTATTCCTCCATTTTCCATTGGCTTCGTTGGGGAAACAAATGAAAGTTCTCCTTTACTGTTTTCGGCCATAAGAATCATTCCTTGTGATTCGATTCCTTTTATTTTACGAGGTTCGAGATTTAAAAGGAGAGATACTTGCTGGCCAATAATTTTCTCCGGTTCATAATAC
>JANLOW010000003.1:0-1798 GCA_031366785.1 Bacteroidota bacterium
GATATTCACCGAATAGATCAGTTTCGGTGTGAATTCCTTTTGTCCTTGCATGAATTAAAAATCGGAAATTCTCTCTTTCGCAACCCCATTTTATTCTAAAAGTTATTCATTAGTTTTGAGAAGTTGTGCAACAGGCACATGAGTATTACCTCAACACTTTTTTCTCTTTTTATTTTTATCTTTGGAAAAAAGTGCTGCGGTAATACTCCGGACGTCAAACTGTCTAAAAACTCACAGCAAATTGTTTACTACTTTTCTTGTGAATTGAAGAACAAAAGTGTAAGCGAATTATATTTGCTGCATGCAATTTATAGAAGGAAAAAACAGAACTCAGAGCAACCTTTATCCTGAATCGTTGGATCAGATTATTGATCAGAATAACGAAGTTCGCATGATCGATCTTTTTGTCGATAGTATCAATCCCCAGGATTACAAGTTTATTATGAAAACTTCGATTGAAGGAAGACCTTCTTAAGATCCGAAGGATTTGTTAAAACTTTTTGTTTACGGATACTTGAATCAAATCATCACGCGTATTGGAAAAAGAATGCAAAAGAAACATTGAACTCATGTGGTTAATGAAGCAGCTTGTCCCCGACCACAACACCATCTCTAATTTTAGAAGAGACAATGAGAAAGCGATTCGACAAGTGTTTCGTTACACGGTCAGCATTGCCAAACAATTTGAATTGATTGGCGGAAAATTAATTGCCGGTGACAGCACAAAGCTTCGCGCACAAAACAGTAAGAAGAATAATTTTAATGAAAGAAAAATTGAACGGCATCTTCTCTACAATGATAACAAGCTGAATGAATACAATAAATCACTTGAACTGGCCGATGAGGAAAATAAACTCGTCATTCAAAAACAGATTCAAAAGCAAAACGATCGCAAAAATCAATACCATGCATTAACTGCAGAACTTGAAGCCACCGGTGAAGTACAAATATCAACCTCTGATCCGGATAGCAGGCAACTCATCACCCGAAACAATATTACCGAAGTAGCATACAATGTTCAAACCGTTGTTGATGCCAAACACAACTTGCCTATTGATTACAAAGTAACCAATGAGAATGACAGCAAAGCAATGGGCGGAATGTTACGAAGAACAAAAGTGATTTTAAATACGTCTGATTTTACTGCACTTTACGATAAAGGATATCACACCGGTAGTGAAATAAAAAAAGCCATTGAATTAGGAATACACATTATGGTTGCAGTTCCGGAAGTTGCCTCCAATGCTCCTGATACAGCTTATAACGTTGCAAATTTTAAATATGATTATACAGCGGATTGTTATACTTGCCCGCAGGAAAAAATACTTTTTACCAATGGTAAATGGTACAACAAAGACAGAGGAAAATCATCGGTAAAAGTTAAACATTACAAAACACCGGCCTGCATGAATTGTCCGGTGAAAGATGCATGCACAAAAAACAGGAGAGGCCGATTAATAGAACGTACCGAACATGCTCCTTATATAGAACAAAATCAAAACAACATTGATGCAAATCCGAAACTTTACAAAAAAAGACAAGCTATTGTAGAACATCCTTACGGAATATTAAAGCGACTCCCGATAAATATCGGGAGGGAATTTTATTACATCATGACTAAGAGGGGGAAGAAACGTGCAAGTGCTGATGTTGGATTAATGTTCGTCGCGTACAACTTAAGAAGAATAATGAATATCCTTGACAAAAACATTTTCAAAAAGTTTCTAAAAGAACTTGGCTTTTTATTTTTCGGAAAATTGATCGATGTAAACGAAAATGCATTCACCAGGGCGATACC
>JANLOW010000013.1:0-3358 GCA_031366785.1 Bacteroidota bacterium
GTCTTGCAGAAATGAGTAAAAACAAACCCTTTATTCCGAAAACCGTTAAACTGGAAACCGCTAATAATTCGCCATTGGCCGAAGGAGCAATTGTTTATTATCAAAATTGTGTTTTTTGTCATGGTGTTGATGGTAAAAAAATGTACAGAAATGCACCGGATTTGACACACTCATTAATGAATGAAGATGCAATGATTCAAAGTGTTCGTGAAGGAAGTAAAGGAAAAATGCCGGCTTATCTACTTAATATCAGTGATCAAAATATTGCAGCTGTTGTTAAGTACGTAAACAGCTTGCGTACTAAATAACGCCTGTTTTCTGTTCGGTTGTTTTAGTTACTGATCCTACTCTTAATGTTTTTTATTTTATTGTTTTAAATATCATTTGAAAGCGTGATATACAAAATAATATTTTCGAAAGACAATTTTTCTGCTTTTATTGGTTGTGTACTCCACCCCAACTTTCAAGGACAGGGAATTATGCAGGAAGCTTTTATTAATATTTTTAATTATGGTTTTGAAATTTTAAAATTAAAAAGTATTTATGCTGATGTGGATCCTGGCAATTCTAAATCAATTAATCTTCTTAATAAAAATAATTTTATTATTAAAGAGCAATCAGAGAAAACAATAATTTATTTTCTAAAAAATAATTAATCTTTTAATGACATGAATCTCCTGGAAACAAACCGATTAATTCTTAGAGAATTTAATGCAGATGATGCCAACTTTATTCTGGAATTATTAAATACTCCTTCCTGGCTTAAATTTATCGGTGACCGGAATGTGAAAAATATTAATGATGCAAATAAATATATTTCAGATAAATTATTAAACAGTTACTCAAAAAATGGTTTTGGACTTTATTTAATAACCACAAAAAATGGAAATATTCCTGTCGGAATGTGTGGTTTGATTAAAAGAGAGGTATTAGAAAACGTTGATCTTGGTTTTGCTCTGTGTCCTTCTTTTACAGGAAATGGTTATGCTTTTGAAGCAGCCTTCGCAACATTAAATTATGCTAAAACAGTTTTAAAGTTAGAGCGTATTATTGCCATAACAACAAAAGAAAATAAAAACTCTATAAAACTTTTAGAAAAATTAAATTTCGTTTTCGAAAAAATGGTACACCTTTCAAATGAAGAAGAAGAGTTGATGTTGTTTTCTAATAGAAAGTTAAATTTATAGTTATTATTTATACTGTATTAAAAAGTATAGTATTTTTTTCACCTAAACAATTACTACCTTTAAACACTTCATTATCTCTGATTGACATAAATAATTATCCTTAGAATTTATCTTTTGTGAGTAAAATCCCAACAATTAATAAAATTAAGAATGAATCAGCTGTGCTTATCGGACTGATTCATAGCAGTCAGAACGAAGAAATGGTGAAGGAATATTTGGATGAACTCGCTTTTCTGGCTGAAACAGCAGGTGCTGCAACAATAAAACGATTCACCCAAAGGCTCGATCATCCTGATCCAAGGACTTTTATTGGAAGTGGTAAATTAATTCAAATCGCTGGCTTTATTAAGGAAAACAAAATTGATTTAGCAATTTTTGATGATGAACTAAGTGGTTCTCAAATTCGGAATATTGAAAAAGTTTTAGAATGCCGTGTGTTGGATCGAAACAATCTTATCCTTGATATTTTCGCAAAACGTGCACGAACAGCTCAAGCAAAAGTTCAAGTTGAACTTGCACAATATCAATACTTGCTGCCGCGGCTTACTAATATGTGGACTCACCTTGAAAAACAAAGAGGTGGAATCGGAATGAGAGGTCCGGGAGAAACCGAAATTGAAACTGATCGGCGTGTTATAAGAGATAAACTTTCAAAACTTAAACTAAAGTTGAAAGAGTTTGACAAACAAAGTGTAACACAAAGAAAACAGCGTGGCGAACTTGTTCGAACCGCATTAGTCGGTTATACCAATGTCGGCAAATCCACTCTCATGAATCTGTTAAGTAAAAGTGAGGTCTTTGCAGAGAATAAATTATTCGCTACACTTGATACTACAGTCAGAAAAATTGTTTACGATAATATCCCTTTTCTTCTTTCAGATACAGTAGGATTTATTCGCAAACTTCCTCACGACTTAATCGAATCTTTTAAATCAACACTCGATGAGGTTCGCGAAGCGGATATTTTACTTCATGTAGTCGACATTTCACATCCACAATTTGAAGATCAAATCAATGTCGTTAATCAAACATTAATAGAAATTGGCGCAGGTGAAAAACCTGTAATTCTAGTTTTCAATAAAATAGATGCTTATCATTTTATTCCAAAAGAAGAAGATGACCTTACTCCTTCTCAAAAAGAAAATATTTCACTCGATGAATTAAAACGAAGCTGGATTTCAAGGATAGAAGGAACTTGTGTCTTTATATCAGCAGTTAAAAAAATTAATATCGAAGAATTAAGAAACATACTTACTACAAAAGTAAAGCAACTGCATTTTGCTCGTTTTCCAAATGCTATATAGAAACAAGAATCAAGAATCAATCCCGATATTTATCAGGAAAGAATCAGGAAATTTTAAAAAAAATTATTTTTGAATTGAAAATTGAGTGGTGTAAAGAATGTTTTTTCTTGCATCTCCAATTTTTAAAATATAACTGCCGGAAGAAAAGCTGCTTATATCAATTTTTTCTTTTGTTGAATTCATGAGGGATGTTTGTACCAGCCTTCCGTTAATGTCAAAAATTTCGTAACTAAGAATCAAATTACTTTTCAATACAACATCTATATTTATTTCATTCTTTGCTGGGTTAGGGAAAACATTTACTGAGCTGATAGCATTTTTTAATTCATTAACACCAACAAATCCCGAAAATCCTAATGAGTCAACCACGAACTCACTACCAATTCCCAGCGCAGGGTCGTTTATTCCACGTGATGATTGTAAAATAATAAGACACGTATCCGGTGGGGTAACAAAATCACGATAGATCATTGGTATTACAAACTGATCGTATGTACTTACTGAACCTGTATGTTCCCATAATCCTGCCGCTATTGTATCTCTGGGAGTCACTCCATTATTATTAAATAAATAAACTTTAACAATTGCAGCATCTGCCGGATTTAATGGATTGTATTTGTACCAGCCTGTAAAAAATCTTGAGCGTGCTGTATCCGGTGAACCTCCACTGAAGACAAAATTATTTCCTACAAGATTCACCTGACCATTCGTAGCAATTCCGGGACCGGTGACTTGAATAAAAATAATGGTTATTTGAGTGCTTTTAAGATGCAAACAATAAGTACCATCAAAAGCATCGGTAGATTTAAAAACGCTTGTACCGCCACCATTAGCAAATGAAACACTATCACTTGTTGACCATGAATC
>JANLOW010000078.1:0-3758 GCA_031366785.1 Bacteroidota bacterium
TCCGGATTGTTCTAAGAGCGAAATAAATATTTTACGACTCCTTATTGCCGGATAGGGCTCTTCAAAGAAAATCCATACATGTCCGCCTTTTCCAGAACGTGACCTCTCCAAATATGCAGGGATTCCTTTTTCAATACAAGCGGTAATAAATAACTTACTTTCGTCAAACCAATTGTCCTTATCAAAATCTGCCGTGATGAACCATGAGGTGTTATCTTGAAGTAATGGATAAATTCCAATGAGCTGCTCACCGTTGAGATGTTTTTCAATTTCAGTCTCCGTAAAAGGTAAATATCTTTTATCGGTATAATTCTGAAAAGTGCCTCCACTTATTTTATGTGCCCTAAACAAATACGGATCAAAAAAGTATGCAGGCATGTATCCACTCTTGTTTCCTTTCTCCCAACGAATTGCAAACACATCATCTCTGCCTTTGAAGATTGATTTAAAAAGTAGGATTTGTTCTTTAGTAATAATAGCATTCATAAAAGCCTCCTAATTTTCAAATTTACAAAGATTTACAAATAATCTAAGTAATAAAATAAAGGATATCTAAGCACCATAGATACTATTACAATCACTCATTTTCATATATTAATCATATTCAATCATTTACATCGTATTCTTAAACTTTTAAGCCTACAATCCTTTGAGAAGATCATAATTTTGTCAAGTTATTACTATCAATAACTTGACTTATTCTAACTAAATTCTTATCTTTACGTTTAATTAATTCAGCATAATCAAGAGTAACATGGCAGGCAGCATTTCCTCAAAGATCAACAACACTATTTCCAGCTATTCTTCTGGCAACATCTTCACCTATTCTGATTTTAACTTGCCAAAAGAGAATGAACTTGCATTAGCCAAATCCTTAAGTCGATTAGTAAAAAAAGGTGAAATAGTTAGGATTGAAAAAGGCAAATATTACAGGCCTCGAAAAACAAGTTTTGGAAATTTAAGACCTGATATTAATCAGATTGTTAAAGCACTTACAAAAAAAGATGAAAAGATAATTGGTTATCCAACAGGAATAACCATATACAATCAATTAGGACTCACTAATCAAATGTCCAATGTTCTTGTTATAGCATCTGTAAAACCTCAACTGGAAAAGGAAATCAGTGGCTATAGAGTAAAGTTTGTCAAACGAGATTTTGAAATCGAAGAGAAAGACATTCCATTACTTCAGTTACTTGATGCAGTAAAAGACATTAAAAAAATACCTGACACAAGTCCAAATGATGCCCTTAAAGTCATCATCGCGAAATTCGCAGAACTACCCGTTTCAAAACTAAAGCGTCTAACAAAGCTTGCATTAAATTACAATGCTGCAACCAGAGCCTTGACAGGTGTAATACTTCAACAGTATGCAAAAGGAATCAGTGTATCTTCACTTTACAAATCACTTAATCCGCTTACTAAATACAAAATGAAACTTAATCCTTCTTTATTAACCAATCAGATAAAATGGAACATCGAATGAATTTTCATTTAGACAAAGAATTTGAAGATGCAGTTAATGCAACATCCGAATATTTTAAGCTCCGTGCGGTTTTGATAGAAAAAGATTATTGGGTTACTTATGTCTTAAAAAATCTTTCACAATCTGAATACTTTGATAAAGTAATTTTTAAAGGGGGAACATCTTTGTCAAAAGCATATAACTGCATTGAACGTTTTTCAGAAGACATAGATCTGGCACTATTAAATAAAGAAAAACTTTCAAATGATAAATGCTACAAATTGATGAAACGAATTGAGCCGGAAATAACAAAAGAACTAAAATCAATTGATGGAAAGCCGGGTGACAAGATGGAGAAAAAAAGAGTCACATATTACTCTTATCCTCGAATTATTAAAGGAGAAATAGGAGTTGTAAAAGATAAAATACAAATTGAAATAAATACATTCACTAACCCTGTCCCGTATGAAGAAAAGCATATTCAATCTTTTGTGGGGCAATTTTTATCAATAAATGGAATGACTGATCTTGTTACCAAACATCAGTTGGAGCCTTTCAAATTATTAGTACTTACTCGTGAAAGAACATTCTTTGAAAAGCTGCTATCACTAATCCGTTTATCATACGCTGGAGCTGATTCCTTAAGAGAGAAAATCAGGCATTTCTATGACATGTATAAACTCTATCAGCAAGAGGATTTAGGTGAAAGGCTTTTTTTTGAAACAAACTTTAATCTAATTAATCTTGCATTACAAGATGACTCATCAAGTAATGTCTTCTCAGGCGATTGGATCAAAAATAAATTATCTGCATCACCATTATTCGTTGATATAAATGGATTATGGAAAGAGCTGGAACCGACTTTTCGCAAAGAACTCAGTGAATTAATTTGGCACAACAATCTTCCATCTTCGGAAGAAATAATTTCTTTGTTGAATAAGATCAAGGTTTTTCTCGAAGAGTTTGATAAAATGTATCCGCTGAATAAAAATAATAATCCACAATAATTGGAAAGGCGAAAAGACATTTTAAGTCTTAAATAATGAGTATACGTTAAATTTTTCCGACACGCAGGATTTTAAATCCTGTGTGTTCTATACTTTTCAGTCGAATTTATTCTGAATTGTACGAAAAATAACATATGTGTGCACTATTGGTGCGCACTTTTTTTAAAAAATAATATGCCGATTAAGCGGATTTTATTAAAACAAAAAACGCTGAAACCCTTGTCAACCAAGGCCTTCAGCGTTGTACCCGCAAGGTTCCGAATATCGAACTTTTTTGTTGAAGATTTGATCAGAATAATTGAATTCCTAAATGAAAATGAATTAAAAATATAAATTTTAATTTACTGAGAAAGTAAACTATTTGTGCACTGTGCACTGTTACAGTAAACAGTGCACTGATAAAAAGTACCCGCAAGGTTCCAGTTATCGAACCTTTTAAAACAGGATTTTGAGAAATTGATAAATTATTTAATGTAAGTCTGAGTTTGAGTAAAAGTGCGAGTGAGCAGAAAGTTACTGTTCACTCACTCTGCTCACTCACACTGTAGAGAGTACCCGGGGCGGGAATCGAACCCGCACGATCGCAATGATCACAGGATTTTAAGTCCTCAATTTCCTTTAGATTTTAATTTAAATAAGCATTTCGCACCTGCAAAATGGTGCATTATGATGCATTATGGCGCTCTGAAACAGCGCTCCGCTGTTCCATTTGTAAAAATTGAATTCTACCCAAACCAATTTAAAACTAAATAAATCATGGCTACTAACAGAACCTCCTTTCTGCTCGGACAAAATCAAAATTTCGACGAGAATCTCATTGACTACCATCCTTACCTGATGGACTATGGACGATTAATTGTCAGACTCAATCTACCAGATCATACACATAGAAAAATTGGTGAAGTCGTCACTGAAATTAATGGCGAAGAAACAAAATATATAAGCCTAGATACAAAGGGCCGAGAATTATTCACTGCAACATCCGATTTTAATACGGTCAATGAACAATTTGAAAAGTATGCTCGGGTAATAGTTGCTCAAGAAATATCCCCTGAAAAACATCAAACAATAGAAAATAATTATCAATCTCCTTTAACTAAATCCAATCTTATGAAACCAAACTCACAATCACCAGAACAAAAACAAAAAAAGGTCAACCAATTGTTTTTTATCGAAAGTGAAAAACCTTCAAAGGAAGGTCACTTTATAAATATTAAAGATTCTTACGGAAATGAAATTGGAAATATTTTTAAATTATACAGTGATCCAATTAATAAATATGAATA
>JANLOW010000083.1:0-1685 GCA_031366785.1 Bacteroidota bacterium
ATTCGGAAATGTTTTCGATGGATGGATGAATTTTTTCTGCTTTTTTTTTGCAGGAAATTATCGCGATCAATAAAAAGATAATACTGATATTAAATTTCATATTTAATTATTTTCATGCATAGAATTTTCTATTCTTTTATCAGGAATTAACCACATTAAAGATACGAGGAAATAAAGGGATAAAGCAATCCAGGGATTGTAAAATGAGAGTAACATACCAAAAATATAGATAACTAAAGACAATTTTCCTTTTAAATCATTTCCGATAGCTTTGGCTAGTGTTGATTCTTTACTGTGATGTCTTAATAAAACTATAGTTAGTATAAAATAAGAAAATCCGCATAAGATCATTACTGCACCGTAAAGAGCGACAGACCATTTTGAAAAATGATTTTCACCCATCCAGCCTGTTACAAATGGTATTAATGAGAGCCAGAAAAGTAAATGCATATTAGCCCATAATGTAGAGCCATTTACTTTTTGGACTACTTGAAACAAATGATGGTGATTATTCCAGTATATTCCAATGAAAAGAAAACTTAAAAAATAACTTATAAAAATAGGAATAAGAGGTATTAATGCTTCTATTCCGGATTCATGCGGAATTTTTAGTTCCAGAACCATGATTGTTATTATGATAGCCATTACTCCATCACTGAATGCTTCCAGACGCCCCTTTTTCATAATTTATTTAATAGTTTATTTGTAAAGGCAATATTATGTAAAATAATTATTTCTCATTATGATTTTCGTCTGATTGCGTAAATAAGTTCATCCAGATATTCTCCGTTTTTAAACAAAGTCTTTTCGAACTTTCCTTCAAGTGTAAAGCCAGTTTTTTCAAGTACACGCCGGGATGCCATGTTTGTCCCAAATGGCCTTGCAAAAATTCTATCGATAGGAAAAGTATTAAAACCATATTCTACCATTTGATTTATAGCTTTTGTTATTATTCCCATATTCCAAAATGGCTCCGCAAGCCAATAACCCAGTTCTGCATTTTTACATTGTATATCTGTTTGTAAATGGAGGCCGATACCGCCAATAGCTTGTTTGTCCGATTCAATTGCGAAAATATTTATTGGTGTAGCTTTTAATGTCATTTCAATAAATGTTTTTGCTTTTTCTTTTGTATACGGATGAGGAAATTGATCAGTCATAAATTTTGCTATTTTAAAGTTGTCAGCAAAAATTACAAGATCGTCTAAGTCTTCTATTGACCATGATCTGAGGTTATAGTTCATAATTTATTGAATATGGATAATGAAAAATTATCTTGCTGAATATTCTTTAATATCTTTTCAAGTCAATAATAAAAGGATATATATTGAAAATAGACTGATTATTTTAGATGTATTTTTTTTATTTATACAATGATATTTAAACAATGGTAAATATTTTATACAGCTTATTGAAATTAATTGTTAATCTAAATTCCAAAAAAATAATTACACAGAGTATTAATAAATAGATAATTCTCAAGAATTATTGATAATCTATAATTATTCAAAAAAAATCACTTGACCAGTTTCAATATCATGCAAACCGCCAATTATTTTAATTTCATTTTTTTCTTCCATTTCTTTCAAGATGGAACTTTGTTCTTTAATTTTTTTCACAGTCAGGAAAACATTGTTTACGGTTACATTATATAAATAAGAAATATTGGTTCCAGTTCTGTTTAA
>JANLOW010000185.1:0-9381 GCA_031366785.1 Bacteroidota bacterium
GTGTGAAGGTTTACGAAACAAACTTTGATTGCTTAGATTAATATGTAAACCCGCTTCCAGATTTGTTAAGCCGGCAGGATTGTAAACTGCAATGTCTGTTCCATTGGCAGCAGCATTTCGTGCACCGGTACGCATCCATTCAGCACTTAGATTACTCAGGTTATCAATCTGTGCATGAGATTGGACAGAGATGAACAAGAATGAAATATAAATCAGTTTCTTCATTTTGATAGTTTTATCAAAGTGATATTACTGATAAATGATTAGTCGGTTGTGCAAATTACAAGAGGAACTTACAGAAAGGAATTTCACGTAACTTCCAGAGATTGCTATTAACTTCAAATTGTCGATACGGAGAGCGAAAATAGATCAAAAAATTATTTTGCAATGTCTCAGTTCTTACAAAAACAGCCTAAAAAATAATGAGGTTTAAAGACCAAGACAATGCCGTAGTAAAACAAATATCAATTAACAAACCCAACATTAACAATATTCAAATAACCAATAACGATTAACCGATTACCAACGATTAGTTAATACCCCCACCTCACCCAAATACTTCCCCACGTAAACCCTCCACCAAAAGCAGCAATAATAAGATTGTCGCCTTTCTTTAATTTGGATTGCCATTCCCATAAACAAAGTGGAATTGTAGCATTGGTGGTGTTGCCGTATTTATGAATATTCAACATAACTTTTTCCGGACCAAGACCCATTCGTTTTGCAGTGGCATCGATAATACGTTTGTTTGCCTGATGAGGAACTAGCCAGGCAATATCTTCTGAATGAAGATTATTTTTTTCCATAATCTCTGCAGAAACATCAGCCATGTTTACAACTGCAAATTTGAAAACCTGCTGACCTTCCTGATAAACAAAATGTTCTTTAGCATCAATGGATCTATGAGAAGAAGGACTTACCGATCCGCCTGATTTTTGATGAAGAAAAGCACGACCGGAACCATCGCTTTTGAGTATGCTGTCGAGTATTCCAAAATTCTCAGTGTTAGGTTCAAGTAAAACGGCGCCTGCAGCGTCTCCAAACAGAACGCAAGTTGTACGATCACTGTAATCGACAATGCTCGACATTTTATCAGCACCAACTACAACAACTTTTTTATACTGCCCTGACTCAATAAATTTCGAACCTGTAACTAGCGCAAAAAGAAAACCCGAGCATGCGGCTTGAATATCATAACCGAAAGCATTCTTTGCTCCTACTTTATCACAAATAATATTTGCTGTAGCAGGAAAAACATAATCACCAGTCGTTGTTGCACAGATAAGAAGTTCGATTTCCAATGGATCTATTCCACGCTTACGACACAATTCCAATACTGCCGGTGCTCCTAAATCAGATGTACCAAGACCTTCGCCTTTTAAAATTCTTCTTTCTTTAACACCTGTTCGTGAAACAATCCATTCATCGTTGGTTTCAACCATTTGTTCCAGTTCGCTATTTTTCAAAACATAATCCGGAACATATCCACCCACTTCAGTAATTGCAGCTGTTATTTTTGACATAGTGTTTGATTGAGAGAGTAAAGGTAAAAAAAGGAATAATATTTTAGATGAGAGTCAAGAACCAAGAGTCAAGAAAATGGATGTATATACACGACTTGATATTTTAGTATAATTATAAATATAATTAGTCAATTGCTTCTTGTCTATTGTCTTGGTTCTTGAATCTTGATTCTTGACTCTATTTTTATTACCTCACAATTTCCTTCCCAAAAGCCGTCGAAATTTTCTCTGATAATTTTGCTTCAACAACCTCTGCTGAAAGTAAAATCATATTCTTAATTGCTTTTGCTTTGCTGATACCGTGGGCAATAATTACCGTTGAATTGACACCGAGAATCGGAGTGCCACCATAATCCTCATAGTTAAAACGGTCGAAGTATGCATCTTTAATAGAACGTTTTTTTATCATCGAATAAAATGATTCGGCTTGTTTTAAAACAACGTTTCCGGTAAATCCATCACATACTATTACATCTGCTTCATCATTAAAAAGATCTCTGCCTTCTACATTACCGATAAAATTAATGTCGATCGTATTTTTCAAAAGCTGATGTGCTTCCTTCACCAATAGATTTCCTTTTTCTTCTTCTTCGCCAATACTCAAAAGTGCCACTCTTGGCAAAGGAATATTTAAAATGTTCTGAGCATAAATTGAACCCAATACACCGAATTGTTGAAGCATCTCCGGCTTACAATCCGCATTTACACCAACATCTAAAATGAGTCCCCAGCCGCCATTTTCTTTTGGTAACAAAGAAGCAATAACAGGTCTCAGGATTCCGGGAATAACTTTTACACTAAACATGGAACCAACAAGCATGGCACCTGTATTTCCTGCCGAGGCAAATGAATCGATTGATCTTTCTTTGAGTAATTGAAAACCTTTGCTAATAGAAGAATCCGGTTTCTGCTGAATGGCTTTTGTAGGATGCTCAGCCATGCCAATCACTTCTGTACAATGCACGATTTTAAATAGTGATTCATCTGCATTCTCTTTTTTTAACAGAGGCAGAATTAAATTCTTATTCCCAATTAAGACCAGTTCTACGGAATCCTTTAATTGATTTCGGGCTTCTATGGCTCCTAAAACGGTTTGTTCAGGAGCAAAATCGCCACCCATTACATCAATGCCTATTCTCATTATAAAGAATATTATTTGAGAATGAAAAATATAAATATAAAAAAAAGTCAACAGCGAATAAATACGTCATTAACTTTCAATGTTCAACTTCAGGAAATGTTAAGCAGCTTCCTGCTTTTCCATAACAACCTTACCTTTATAGTAAAGCTTACCTTCGTGCCAATGCGCACGATGAAAAAGATGCGGTTGTCCGGTAGTAGGATCAGTAGCTAGTGTTGGTACAACAGCTTTCCAGTGGGTTCTTCTTTTATCTCTTCTTGATCTCGAGTGTCGGTGTTTTGGATTTGGCATCGCTTAAACTATTTAAAATCGTTATTACTTTTTTAATTCAGATTAATATTTTTTAAAGCATCCCATCGCGGATCTGAAGGGGCTTCCGGACTTTCATGTGTAATATGTTTTTCCAGTTCTTTCAGAATCTCAGGATCACATTTTTGTCCATTTTCATTTTCATCATGAACATTTCTCATCGGCATCATCAATGAAAGAAATTCATAAATATATTGAGCAACATCAATTTCATATTCTTTCGAAGAAATGACAACTACTTTTTCAGATAGCTCTTCATTTTCTTCTCCAATTTTTATGATCAGTTCATTGTATCCTTCGATATCTAAATCGAGATCTTCTAAACAACGATCACATTGAACAGTTACTGTGCCTTCCATTGTGAAGTCAAAAAGAAGCATATTATCTTTTTTTGTTACGACAACAAGGACATCAATAGAACCTTTTTCAATTACTGAGTGCTCAAAACGTTTAAAGAACGAATCATTTACTTCGAATTGGAATTCGTGCTCACCTGGAGCAAGACTTCCGAAATTAACAATAAAATCACGTGCAATACTCATTGCAATCTCCCGAAATAAGGGCGACAAAGGTAGAAAAAATAAGCAACCAGTCAAGAATTAGCATAGTTAATGCATTAAAAAAGTGAATCATAGGCTGCTCTTTGCTACATTCGCCCTTCAAAAATTAAAAAACTGCAAAATCTAATAAAATATATCTTCTATCCATTTCAATGGATTTGGCGTTCCCTGTTTTTTATTAATGCAGTGTTGACTTTTTTTCTTTTTTTCCCGCTTTTTTACTTTTTCCTCCTCAAGGAAAGTAGATTTCCTCTAGTTTTCAAGACTAAAAAAGTATGGGGTCGTTTTCTTCTTTGGCCTGTTCTCCTATTTTTTAAAATTGAAAATAAATCAGTTCTCGATAAAAACCAATCCTATGTTTTTTGTCCTAATCATACATCTTATCTGGATATAATGCTGATTTACATTGCTATTCCAGTCTATTTCCACACCATGGGAAAGGCAGAACTGCTCAAAGTGCCTCTTTTTCGACGTTTTTTCCAACGAATGAATATTCCTGTCAACCGAAAAAGTAATATGGACTCTCACCGTGCATTTAAACGTGCAGGGAATGACATCGACAAAGGAATTAGCATTGCGCTTTTTCCTGAAGGAACTATACATCACAATGCACCACTCATGGGGCGTTTTAAAAATGGACCTTTTCGCTTAGCCATTGAAAAGCAAGTTCCAATTGTTCCAATAACTTTTTTAAATAATTGGCTTTTATTACCTGACGATTTTCATAAACGTATCGGTCATCCCGGTATTGCTCGGGTTATTATTCATGATCCAATTCCTACCAAGGGATTGAGTGAAGGAGATATTGAAAAACTTAAAGCGGATGTTTATGCAGCGATTAAGAAACCACTTCGGAAAAAATTTCCCGAATACTATTCTAAAGAATAATAAACATCATTCGCTTAGCAATATTCCTTAAAAGCTTCCTTAAGATTTTCAGCTATCATCTCAGCAGAGCGGCCTTCAATATGATGGCGTTCAAGAAAATGAACAAGCTTTCCGTCTTTAAATAATGCTATTGCCGGCGACGATGGAGGATAAGGTAATGTATATTGTCTGGCTTTCGAAGTTGCCTCTAAATCCTGACCGGCAAAAACGGTAGCAAGCTTTTCGGGTTTTTTGCCATCCTGTAATGCAAGCTTAACTCCCGGACGCGCAGCACCCGCAGCACAACCACAAACAGAGTTTAGCACTAATAGCAATGTTCCTTTATTTACAGGAATAGTTTTTTCAACATCTTCGACTGTTTTCAACTCTTCGAATCCTACTGATGTGAGATCCTGGCGCATTGGCGCACATATATATTCCGGATACGGCATATTGTAATACTTTATTTTATGCAAAATTACAGAGATTATCTCAATCTTATACTATATATATAAGAGGAACTAATATTTAAGTGAATTTCAAAAAACAGCATTTACATACAAAGCCCAGCAACTCTTACAAATGAAAGAACGTAGCGGTTTCTAACCTTTTCTAACTCCCATTGAGGATAATTTGCAGTATCTGATTCCCTCAATATGAAAGCGATTCGTAAAATAATTTTCCTGGCAGGCTTTTTCTTCAGTACTTCGTATGGTTCACGAGCTCAAGGAGTTTCGGAGGATAAATTGTACCGAATTACCGCTTATAAAAGAGGAAATACTTCAATTTCGAGTACTTCAAACTATGCGGAAGTTACCCCTCCATTACATATATATATACCTTCTGCCTTTACTCCAAATGGCGATGGATTAAACGACACTTTTGGAGTAAAAGGAGAAGGTATTAAAAATTATCACCTATTTATTTATAACAGATGGGGTGAAGTACTTTTTGAATCAACGAATCCTAAACAGCAATGGGATGGTTCATTTTCCGGACAGCCTGCAGAACAAGGAACATATGTCTATCAACTCTTTGCTTCAGGAATAGAAAGTAAAGGCAAAACCGGCTCTGTTACTTTGGTATATTAATTTTTTGAGTCAAGATTCTTAATCGTCAATAAACACCTTTTTATAGCCTTTTATAACTATTAACCAATAACTATTAACCAATAACCACTAATGATAACTAGGTTATTGTTTTTTAACTTTTGACTTTCCACTTTTGACTTTATTTCTACTTTTACAGCAAAATAATTTTTAATTATGAGTTCTACTTCGCGTTATCCTCTCGTTATGCTTATTGATGATAACGAACTTGACAACTTTATCAATAAGAAATTGTTGGAAAATGAAAATTTTGCTGAAAGTGTTATCGTACATCAATCTGCACAAAGCGCACTCGACGAATTAAAAAAACTGGAAAACAATCCTGAGCGCCTTCCTCAAATAATTTTTCTTGATATTATGATGCCTCATATGGATGGTTTTGCTTTTCTGGAAGAAGTAAATAAACTAAGTGAAAAGATTAAAAAATATTCTAAAATTATCATGCTCTCAACATCAGAGAGTTTTAAAGACTTGAACAGAGCTAATCAAAGTAAATACGTTTATAAGTTTCTAAACAAGCCCCTAAATAAAATGGTGCTTGATGCGATACAGTTGTAGGGTAAGAATAGTATCATGTATCAAGTATCATGTATCAAGTATTATGACTGCTATTGTTAATATTGATGAAGTGGGGGATTTTTCTAATTGAAAAATATTTTATCTTTGGAAACAGTCTTGATCTTATGTCACAATCAAAATTTCATTTCGGAAGTGTTTTACTTGTAGACGACAGCGAAATAGACATTCTCGTTAACCGCCGTTTAATGGAGCTTACGTTTTTTGCTTCCCATGTAACAGTAACAAATACCGGAGAAGAAGCACTTCATTTTCTTCGTGAAGAATGTAATACCTCTAATTCAGCCCCCGACTGGATTTTTCTTGATATGTACCTTCCTATGATGAGCGGTTTTGATTTCATAGAAGAGTTTAAAACTCTTCCTGATTTTATTAAAGAGAAAACCAAAATAATTATCCTTTCTGTTTTTCAAAAACAAGAAAAACTTCAAAAAGCTTTGGAGTATAATTTTGTTGCCGGGCAACTTGAAAAACCATTAACACAACAAGCACTGAATTTAATTGCATTAAATAAATCGATTAAAGTCAACGCTTCTTCCTGAAGAATTCTTTTACCAGCTCCGAACATTCTTCCTCCATTATTCCTGCAGTCATAACGGTTTTTGGATGTAAGATTAATTTAGAAATTTTTAAAAAACCTTTCTTCTCATCGGCAGCACCAAAAACCAAATGTCCAAGGTGTGCCCATTGACTCGCTCCAGCACACATTACACAGGGTTCCACTGTAACATATAATGTACATTCATCAAGATATTTTCCTCCCAGATAATTTGATGCTGCAGTGATTGCCTGCATTTCTGCATGTGCCGTTACATCGTTTAGTCGCTCGGTAAGATTGTGGCCGCGTCCTATAATTTTGTTTCTGCATACGACTACAGCGCCTATTGGTACTTCATCCAATTCTAAAGCACGTAAAGCTTCTTTGTAGGCTTCGCGCATAAAGTGGGGATGTGGGTTTTCTTCTGGAAGCATGTTTTATTTATAATTTGTCTAAATTTATGATAATAGTTGAAAAAAAAATAATTAATGCAGATACGTTTAAATAAAATTGCCAAAGAGGAATGTTCGTTTTATTTTGGCTAATATAAAAACATAAAAAGCCCGGAGTAAAATTATCTATCAGATATTTCGTCGGTGATTAAAACAAATCGACTTAGTATTTCATAATCAATCTCGGCCAAATATATTTCATTAAGAAACAAAAACGTAAAAAAATCACTAGATATTCTAAAACAAAATTTTTATTTCTTATTAATAATTATAGATTTGTCGTGAATATCTAAAAATTTAAAAAATGAAAACAAGAACTTTTACTAGACTTACTCTAATTATTATGGCATTAACAGTTTCATTATTTGCTAATGCACAGGTAAAATTTGGTCCAATCGCCGGCGTTAATCTGGCCAATGTTGGTGGCGATGAAAGTAGTGAAAATGCGATGAAGATCGGCTTTCATGTCGGGGGCATTGTTGAAATTTCTGTAAACGAAAATTTTATGGTTGCACCCGGAATTATTTACTCTATTAAAGGAACACAAGCGAAAACGAATAGTGCTTTTAAAGCAAACCTTAATTATCTTGAAATCCCCGTTAATGCTAAATATAAATTAGAAAGTGGTCTTAATTTTTTCGCCGGCCCTTACATTGGAATTTTAATGTCAGCAAAATTTACTAATGGAACAACCGATCTTGATATTAAAGACCTTATTCAAAGCACAGACGTTGGATTAAATATTGGGTTAGGTTTCGATCTGGAAAGTGGTCTGGGATTTAGCGCTCAATATGGTTTAGGTCTTTCAAACATTAATAAAGATATTGCAGGAATAACCACATCCACAAGTACGAATAATTGCATAGGTATTTCTATTCGTTATATGTTAGGGGAAAAGTAAATTCTTGTAGTAATATTTACAAAGGGCTTTCATTGATGGCCCTTTTTTTATTGTTCGCAAATGATTAATAAGAAAAAATGAAAAAACCAGATCAAATATTCTTATTTTCACGACATAATTATAATTAAAGAAATGCTGCGCTCTCATACCTGTGGTGAACTTAGAATAAATCATATTGCAACAGAGGTTACTCTATGCGGTTGGTTACAACGCTCTAGAGATCTTGGCGGAATGACATTCTTTGACCTACGCGATCGTTATGGTCTTACTCAATTGGTTTTTAATATGGATGCTAATCCTGAGTTGTGTGAAAAAGCACGTAAACTCGGACGTGAATTTGTTTTACAGATTACCGGTAAAGTTACTGAACGAAGCAATAAAAATTTAAAAATGCCTACGGGTGAGATAGAAATTCTGGTGGAAACATTAAATGTTCTCAATGTTTCTCAAACGCCACCATTCACCATTGAAGAAAATACGGATGGCGGCGATGAGCTACGTATGAAGTATCGCTATCTCGATATAAGACGTACTTCAGTGAAAGATGCTCTTGTGCTCCGTGCAAAGATTGCAGCCGCTACCAGAGATTATCTTAACCATTTCGATTTTATCGAAGTTGAAACTCCGGTTCTTATAAAATCTACACCTGAAGGTGCGCGCGATTTCGTTGTTCCATCACGTATGAATCCAGGGGAATTTTATGCCTTGCCTCAGTCTCCGCAAACATTCAAACAATTATTAATGGTTGCGGGAATGGATAAATATTACCAAATCGTAAAATGTTTTCGAGACGAAGATCTTCGTGCAGACCGACAACCGGAATTTACACAGATCGATTGTGAAATGAGCTTTGTTGAACAAGACGACATTCTTCAAACGTTCGAAGGTCTCATCCGTTCTTTATTCAAAACAATCAAAGGAATTAATCTTCCTCCATTGCCTCGAATGACTTATACTGAAGCAATGCGAAATTATGGAAACGATAAACCAGATGTACGATTTGAAATGAAGATCACAGATCTTTCTAATATCTTAAAAGGAAAAGGCTTTAAAGTTTTCGATGATGCACAGGAAATTCTGGCTATTTCTGTTTCCGGAGCTGCAACCTGGACGAGAAAACAATTGGATGAATTAACGGATTGGGTAAGACGGCCGCAAATCGGTGCCGGCGGATTAATTTATGCACGCTTGAATGATGACGGAACTTTAAAATCTTCTGTCGATAAATTTTTCACGGAAGACGATCTTCGGACTTGGGCTACTACTTGTTCATCGCAAAAAGGAGATCTGATTCTTATTCTCGCAGGCGAATCTGCAAAAATTCGAAAAGCAATGAGTGAACTTCGTCTCGAAATGGGAAACCGTCTTGGGCTCCGCAACAAAGATGTTTTTTCAGCATTGTGGG
>JANLOW010000116.1:0-6982 GCA_031366785.1 Bacteroidota bacterium
ATTACCGCGCCGCGTGATTTAAAAATTTCGAGGATTGCTCTTTCAGAAGCGACGATGGTGGAGACGGATGATTTGGTGATGGTGATGGAATAACTTATTAAATTGAAACCACAAGGTCTTGCTCGACGGAATCTTTAAGCGCCCGCCTTGTGTGATGGGGGATCCGATAGCTATCGGATCCGGCACAATTAGTAAGTCAATCGCTATTCAAGAAAATGTTTTCAATTATAATAATGATAAATTTATACACGTTTACAATTGAAGTACTGTGTGCGACGGATCCGATAGCTATCGGATCTCCTAACGCACAAGGCCAACACTCAAAGATTCCGGCGAGCGCTTAGATTTTTTCAACCCGCATTTTCAAAATCTAAAATAATTTATAGGCTCCTATACTAATGCCGTATTTAGAAAAGGCTACATTTTCATTGAAAATATCTTTTTGCGTGAAAGGTAATGGATAGAGACTTATAATGGTATGAAAACCGTAATTATCTTTTATTAATGTATTATATCCAAGACCCAATTCTATATAATCTCTGTAAAACATAAATTTTCTGTTACCAATTTTATTAATTCCGAAAAGCTTTTGAGCATTAAAAATATAGTCGAGAATATAACTTACTCTTGCAAATAAATATTTGTCGTTATTTCTTGTGAGTTTAAAATCAGCTCCTATTGGGATTGAAAAGTGATCCGTTCTTAAAGTAAATCGGGTAAATCCATTTCCATATTTATCATAATAATTATCTAGATATTCTTCATGAATTAATACACCAATATTAAAATCAATATTTCTAATTCTTTTTGTTCCGATAAGTCCAATATTAAAAAAACTTATTTTATGGTAATTCAAATCAAAAAAACGGGATGTCGAATTCCAATTTATTACATTCTGAAAAGCTACATCAATTCCTAATTTATATCTTTTACTGTCTGTATCGAAACCTTTACAGTTTAAGAAAATAAGAAAAAAAATTATTGAATAATATAGCCTAGCCATTTAATCTCTACTGTTATTAAACGTAAGTAACCAAATTTAATAAAAATAAATAATAATCCAAGTTCGACGGTATCTTTAATGCTGGAGAAGTTTTATTCTTAAACTATTTCCGGCCAGCCTGATATTCCTTCAAATAAAATGGTTCAAACAAAGAAAGATTTTCAAACTGTTTATTTATAAATTTATCCAAAGCCAGTACAGACATAAACTTTGCAGATGGGAAAATCTCCGGATAAAAAATAAATTCACTATAATTATTTAAAATAATTCTGCATTTCTCCGCTCCATCGCCGAAATAATAAACTTTTTTTCCTTTAATATTTTCAGCAAAAAAATCTTCCGATAAAATTATTGCTGATGGTGGATGCAGGCATTTTAATTGAAAATCATACAGGGCAGTATACACTTCCATTCTCCTGGCATCAATCATCGGACAAAAAAGTATATCCGAATCGTTTTTATTAATTTGATTCTTTGCGCCCCAAGCAATGGATTCCAATGTTGAAATACTTATCAATGGCTTGTCAACAGCCAGGCATAATCCTTTAGCAACGCTTATCCCTATTCTTAAACCCGTATAAGATCCCGGCCCGCTGCTCACTGCTATTGCTTGTAAATCTTTTACTTTTATTCCGGCTTCATTAAGTAATTCAGAAATAAAAACCGTTAATTTCTCTGCATGACTGAATCCTTCATTTACTTCACGAAAAGAAATTAAATTTCCCTTTTCTGTTAGTGCAACAGAGCAAACAGAAGTTGCTGTTTCGAGGTTAAGAAGCATTTTTTATTGAATAGTGAATTATATTTATTGAATGAAGGAATAAAAAAAAATCCTATTTTCAGTATTCAATTACTAAGTATTACTTTTTTTCTTTAGAATAAAGCTGTTCTTTTTTTACCTTTTCAATAGCATCACCATTTTTTAGAGTCCGAGCTATTAAATTATAAGGTGCAGAAACGACTTCCTGACCTTCTTTAAGTCCGCTCTTTATTTCTATATAACTATTGTCCTGAATACCTGTAGTTACCGGTGTGAGCTTTACAGTATTTCCTTCGACAACAAAAACACATTCGATATCCTTTTTTTCTTCTACTATTTTTTTATCTTTTGTATCAATGACTTTAATTTTGTCTACATCTTCCATGTCATCATTAGATTCATTTTTTTTCATTACAGATTTTTCCGATGTGTCGCGTGTTGTTACCGACTGAATTGGGACAGAAAAAGAATTACTTGCTTTTTTTGTTTGAATATCAACCGTAGCCGACATTCCCGGATTGAAAATGCTGCGTTCAGGATATTTAGGGTCGATGATATCCTGATATGATTCGCGTAAGATTCTTACTTTAACAGTAAAATTTGTAACTTGATCAACAGTTAGTCCTGAAATATTCGCAGAGTTTGCAACTTCAGTTACTGCACCTTTGAATTTTTTTCCGAGGTAAGCATCTACTTCAATAGTTGCAGTATCGCCAACATGAACACGAACAATATCGTTTTCATTGACATCAACATTAACTTCCATCTCATTTAAATTAGCCAGAACCAATATTTCTGTTCCTGCCATTTGAGAGGTACCAACAACTCTTTCTCCTTTTTCAACATTAAGTTTTGAAATGGTACCATCAACCGGAGCATAAATTGTAGTCTTACGAAGATTGTCATTAGCTTCTTTAAGCGATGCTTCTGCACTTCGAACACCATAATTAGAAGCAGCAACATTTTGTTGGGCAGCATCCACTTCCGCATTAGCAACTTCATTGGCAGACTTCACATTTTCCCAATCGGAGGGAGAAATTAATTTTTCATCGTAAAGTTTTTTTGTGCGTTCGAAAGTCATATTGGATTTCTCAAATTGAGATTGAGACTGAATCAAACGGGATTTTGCATTTTCAAGATTTGCTTTGGATGAGTTTAGAGCAGCAACAGATCTGTCAACGAACGACTGATAAATATCTGGTAAAATCCGAACCAACAAATCACCTTTCTTTACACGATTGCCTTCTTTTACATTCAGTTCAACTATTTCACCGGAAACGTCAGGACTTATTTTCACTTCAACTTCGGGTTGAATTTTTCCACTGGCCGATACAATTTCAGTAATATCACGCTTTTGAACTTTTTCAGTTGTAACTTTCTTCTTCTCTTCAGCACCAATCCATCCGGCCTTTTTTCCGATAATAGAAAATACTATTAGAACTACAACAATGATGAGCAGCCATTTTAGAAGGCGGTTTTTCTTTTTCATAATTTAAAAAGTCAATGGTTTACCCTGATAGAAGTCAAGAATTTTTATTTTGAATATGTAATCATATTTAGCCTGCAACTGATTTGCCTGTGCATTAGCCAAATTATTTTTTGAGAAAAGATAATCATAGGTATTAATCAATCCGAGATCGAATCTTTGTTGATTATAGTTAAAAGTTTCCTTCAATGCTTCAACATTACGCTGACTGGCAGTAAATTTTTTATTTGCAGCGATTGCATCAGCAACAGCTTGTTGAACGCTTTTAAAAATATTTTTTTTCGTCAATTCATTATTCAATCGACTTTGTTCAAGATTAATACGGGTACGGGCAATAGTTGAACGAGCTGCCCAGCCATTGAAAAGCGGAACCTGTAATGTAAAGCCTACTGTTTTGCCAAGGTTGTTATCAAACTGATCTTTGAAAGGAGAATCCGTAATTATTGAAGTTGCATTTGGCAGATAAGAATAAACGGTATCTCCGGATGATGTATATCCGGTAATAGTTCTGACGGGCGGATTTTCAACATAGGAAATATTTTTACTGGATGTCGAATAACTCGTACTTACAGAACCGTTCAGATATATTCTAGGATATAAAGAACCTTTTGCCGCAGCCAGTCTTTTTTCTGCACTACGCATTTTATACTCTGAACTTTTTACATCCGGTTGTGTATTCAGAGCTGATTCATAGATACGTTCAACTTGTGTTTGTGAACTATCAAATGCAGGCATACTAACTTCAGGTTTAGCTATGGTGAAATTTTTAATCGTATCTAATTCGAGAAGTTGTGTGAGTAAAAGCATTGACTGATCAAATTGTGATTGTGATTGGATGTATCTTACTTCGTCGCTTGCATATTGAGATTCCAGATCAAGATAATTTCCTTTATTCACAGAACCCAATTCATACATTCGTTTCATACGATCACGTTGCATTCCTGAAGTCTTCATCTGTTCAAGTGTATTATTCATCAGATCTTGATTGTAAAGAACCTGTAAATAATAATTGACGACATTTATTTGAATATCGTTTTGAATTTTTTTCAAATCATTCTGGCTTGACAAGTAATTCAATTTACTTTCTTTCAATGAATTTTGTAATTGAAATCCTTCAAAAATTGTGAGGTTTCCGCTCAATGAAAAAGAATTTGAACTAACTTGCTTGGTGGTAAAGAGATTTGTATAAGGATCTATGCTCCGACCGAAATAATAATTCTGTGAAGCACCGGCATTAATACTCGGAAACATCGAGGCTGTATTCTGTGTAACCTGCACTTTGTTCAATTCATTATTAAGTGAAGACTGCTTAATCTGAATATTATATTTTAATGCCTGATCAATGCATTGCTGCAATGTCCAGGGTTGTTGTGCAGATACAACCAGTCCTGAAAAAATAATTAGTGAAACGATTAAAGCTAGTCGACGAAACATTTTTAATTTGATGATAATAAGTTTTTCTTTTATAAAGTTTTAATATTAAAATTAATTGGCAAAGCTAAACAATTAGCTGATTAGCCAAAAAACAGAGCAACAAATTAACTCCTCTATTTTAGCTAAATTTAAAGATTATTGTTAGATAAATGTTAATGTTTAATGGGTTGGAAGGAATAGTGAGACTAAGAGTTAATTCCCGGAACGACGAATTAAAAATCAAAGTCCGTCCTAATGTTCCAAAAGAATTTCTAAACTCATTTTCATAATATTACCCATTGATTTACATTTCAAAAAAGCATCCTTTTTATAATGTTCTGCAAGCTCGGTACGCAATTGAATAATTTTTTCTTTTTGAGAAATACTATCACCTTCCATCACTTCCAAAAGTGAAGCGAGCCTGAAGCGAGCTGTTTTAACTCTTTTCGCCATTAACGAACGTTCTTCCAATTGGTATTGACGAACTGTTTCATTATTAATATATTTTATACACATTTCGACGTAAGGATTATTCTCCTTAAAATATTGCGGAAGATAAAGAGTCTTTTTCCCTTCGTAACATTGCTGATCGAAATCTATAGCACGAAACCGGAATTGTGTATCATCAAAATCTGCAGTCATGTCGATGATGAAATTATACGAGCGCATATCTCCAAGCAAACGAACAAAACATCTTTCATTGAATTTTATAAATTCTTTCGCCAGCCGTGTGTGATTTACTTCAATGTCTTTTATGTTATATTTGATAAACTGGTCGCCGGGGATACCTATAATATGTTCTTCAATGAGTGTGTCGGCATTGACCATGTAATTGATACGGTTGGGGGACAGGATATCTTCAAATTCCAATCCGTAAACGCGTGAAGCATCAGCAAGCTTTACATAAAAATAATCGTAATTGTCGTTGTACTGATTTTTTATTCGGATTCGAAATGGTTTTGAATTTCCAAAAGGACAAAAATCTATTCTGTCGACATATAAATGTTCCATGAATGACATGTCGCCTTCCACTTTCATCATTGCATAAGTCTGTACAAGCTTATGATTTAATTCTTCCGTTTCGCCGGGTTGATAAAAAACGGTTTCCCACAAGGTATCTTCGCCGGCTTTATTGGTTAATGGTATACAATAATTGAAACGAAGTAAATCATTATAAAAAAAAGGAAGGTCAGAAGTCCGTCCAAAATCTTCGAGGTAAATAAAAAGTTCCTCGCTGATGCGGTAGTTTACTTTTTTTTTAGAGATGCTGTTCACGGAGGAAAGTTAATAGTTATTTGTAATTAGTTATTAAAAATGTAAAAAGTTTAATAACAAATAACCTTTACTAAATAACTAAAATCCATCTCAATAATATAACATTGAACTCACAAGTACCGCCAGCTGGCGGTTGACGATTTAGTAGTAAGTATGGAGAAGAAATACACAAGATTCCATCTGAATTTACTGGAAATTTAATCCGATTTAGTAATGTAATTTGATGAGAAGAAATTCTGAAAGAATCCTGTGAGTTTCTTCCCTAATACAAGCAAGACATTCGTCAACCGCCAGCTGGCGGTGCTTGTGAGTTTATATTATCGAAAATGTTTTTGAGATGGCTTCTAATAACCATTTACAGAAGCACGGGACCCAGCCATTTCTCCATCACTTCCAGTGGAACTTTTTTCCTTCTTGCATAATCTTCCAGCTGATCTCTTTCGATTTTTCCCAGACCGAAATAATAGGAAGATGGATTTGCAAAATAAAGTCCGCTTACAGAAGAAGCCGGATACATAGCCAGACTGTCATTAATAGAAATTCCGGTCAATTTTTCTACATCCAATAACTTCCATAGAGTTTGCTTTTCAGTATGATCCGGTTGAGCAGGATAACCGGGCGCCGGACGAATTCCATTGTATTCTTCTTTTATCAACTGATCAACACCAAGATTTTCATCTTTTGCATAACCCCAAAGTTCCCGACGTATTCTTGCATGCATAAGTTCTGCGAATGCTTCGGCAAGCCGGTCAGCAAGGGCTTTTATCATTATCGAAGAATAATCATCGTGATTTTTTTCGAATTCAGTAATCCATTTTTCGATTCCAATGCCGGTGGTAAGCGCAAAAACTCCTATGTAATCTGTATTGGAAATTGTCTGATCTTTTAATTCATTCTTACCTTTAATACCATTGATGGCTGGCTTAGGCAGAATGAAGTCAGACAAAGCAACATTCGGCTGTCCTTCAGCTTTTTTTGATTGTTGTCGGAGTGTATGAAATACAGCATTCACTTTTCCGTTTTCATCATATACTTCAATATCATC
>JANLOW010000119.1:0-4660 GCA_031366785.1 Bacteroidota bacterium
TCTTCGTTTAATGTATCAGAAATACCAGCTAAAACAACCGAAGTCACGTCTATGATTTCTCTTATAAAGGTACACTTAAGGCCGGGACAAGGAATTTCTTCTTCTCTATTAGAAGCCCAGAAACCATCATTCAAAAAATTATTATTAATTACACTTAACGATTGTATTTGTGATAGCCCGCAATGATGATTCGTAATTAAAAGTCCATTGGAAGAAATCAATTCTCCTGTACAACCGGCACCGAATTGAACTATTGCATCTTTCAGACTAGCGTGATTAATGCTGTAAATATCTTCGGCATTAATTTCCATGCCCATCGATTTCATTTCACTTTCATTCAGCTCCTTTAAAAATTGAGGCATCCACATACCTTCACGGGCAGGCGATTCAATAAATAAAACTAAAAAGAAGACAAGAACGAAATGATTAGCTGTTCTTAAAAATAACATATAATTAAGAGGATATATAAAAATAAAGTCAATATATGGGAAAGCATTTGCTGTCTACACCAAATTAAATATTCATCACGAAATGTATGATGAAACAGATGAAATAATTTTAAAAGTTAATCAAAAAATTTAAGCTTCTTCTAAAGAAACTAAATCCTTCTGGATTTCGATCAGAGACGATTTCATTTTCTGAAACGAATTAATAAGAGCAATCCTGTCTACATACGTGTTTTGAGATTCCTCTGAAATATTCTGATGAAAAGGAATTTCTACAGGATTATCCAGCAATTGAAAATCTGCAACATCAATATCTGCAGTCTTTATTTTTGATTTCGATTCTTTTAATTCACTCTTAGCACCTTTCAATGTAAAACCTTTTTCTTTAACAAGGTGATATATTTTCTTAAAATTCTCCAGATCTGATTGCGTGTATAAACGATTACCTTTTTTATTAGTAGCAGGGCGAATGACTTCGAATTCTTTCGACCAAAAACGAATGTGAGAGGTATTCACATTAAACATCTGAGCAACTTCACCAATGGTGAAATATAATTTTTCGATTTCTTTTTCTTTATAAGGCATGATGTCTTGAATTTGTACGAATATACAGTGAATTATCAATTCTTCAAACGATTATTATTATAGATTTTAAATTATTACCAATACGAAAATGTGTCTATAAAATTTTACAAACGAATGAATGTAAATTTGAAATCAAAAAAAATTACTGGAATTAGAAATTTCATTTAAAATACAAAATCACGATCTAATCAAATGCCTGTCCGGCCTGCGATGAAAGCTCAAGCATTTTTTCATATTCCTCAGGAGAAAGATCATTGTAATAGAAGTTAACAGGATTTACGGGATTCCCATTTTTTCTAACCTCATAATGCAAATGCGGCCCTGTGGAAGAGCCCGAATTTCCTACATAGCCTATTAAATCGCCCCTGCTGATTTTTTGTCCGGGCCTCACACTTATTTTACTCATATGTCCATAAAGCGTCTCATAACCATATCCATGATTTATAAGAATGTTATTTCCATAACCCCGGCCATCTAACTCTATTTTTTCAACTATTCCATTTCCTGTAGAATAAATTTCTGTTCCAACGGGTGCCGTAAAATCCATTCCTGTATGCATCTTTTGTGTTTTATAAATGGGATGAATACGCCAACCATAACCGGAAGCCATTCGGGTGAGATCTTTATTTGCCACAGGCTGAATAGCCGGTATTGCAGCCATCATGGATGCTTTGTTTTTTACCAACCCCCATACTTCATCAAACGATTTAGACTGAACATAAAGTTGTTTGGAAAGCCGGTCAATTCTTCTTGTAACATCAGTTAATATTTCAGGATTATAATAATCTTTTAATGCTCTGTATTTATCGATGCCGCCAAATCCTGCTTCCCGAACCGTAGCCGGTATCGGTTCTGCTTCAAAAATGACACGGTAAATTGTATTATCTCTCTCCTGTATATCCTTTAAAACAACAGAAATTTGCTCGGTACGTTGTTTAAGTAATTCCAGTTGATAGGTCGATTCAAGTAATTCGCGTCTTAATCTTTTTTCCTTTGGTGAATCAAAAAAATTGTATGCGAAAACCATAATCAATGCTCCGAATACTACTGCCGTAGCCAGCCAGCCCATCCAACGAAGGAATCGTTTTTTCCAGCCGACAACAACTCTATCGTATTTGAGTGTATGAGTATTAAAATGATATTTTACCTTCGGCATCTTTTAACAAAATTCGCTAATACTGATTATATTCGCACTCCAATAACTTAGCGGAGGCAAATATACATTAGTCATTTGCTTATCGCAATTCTTACTTTCTATGACTTCTTCCGAAATAAGAACCGCCTTTCTTGAATTTTTCAAGAATAAAGGACACCAAATAGTTCCTTCAGCACCTATGGTGGTTAAAAATGACCCTACATTGATGTTTACCAATGCAGGAATGAATCAATTTAAAGATATTTTTTTGGGAAATGCTCCACCCAAATATAAAAGAATCGCAAATACACAGAAATGTCTACGGGTTTCCGGAAAACATAATGACCTGGAAGAAGTTGGTATTGATACATACCATCATACTATGTTTGAAATGTTGGGTAACTGGTCCTTTGGTGATTATTTTAAAAAAGAAGCCATTGCCTGGAGCTGGGAATTATTAACAGAAGTTTATAAGCTACCCAAAGACCGTTTGTACGTTACCGTTTTTGAAGGTGATGAAAAAGAAAAACTATCCTTCGATACAGAAAGTTTCGAAAATTGGAAAAAAGTAATTCCCGAAGAAAGAATTCTCAAAGGAAATAAGAAAGATAATTTTTGGGAAATGGGTGATACCGGTCCGTGTGGGCCCTGCACTGAAATTCATATCGATCTTCGCACGAATGAAGAAAGAAAAAAAATAAAAGGCGCCGATGTAGTAAATGCAGGACATCCACAAGTAATCGAAGTGTGGAATAATGTCTTTATGGAATTCAATCGCAAAGCCGACAACAGTCTCGAAGCACTTCCGGCACGACATGTAGATACAGGAATGGGATTTGAAAGATTATGCATGGCCATGCAAGGCAAAACATCAAATTATGATACTGATATTTTCCAACCAATCATTCAGTTTATTGCCGCTAATGCAAAAAAGAAATATGGAGCCGATGAAAAAACAGACATTGCCATGCGAGTTATGTCTGATCACATTCGCGCAATTACAATGGCCATTGCCGATGGCCAATTACCATCTAACAATAAAGCCGGATATGTGATTCGCAGGATCCTAAGGCGCGCTGTTCGTTATGCTTTTACATTTTTAGATTTAAAAGAACCTTTTCTTTTTAAACTGGTTCCCATTCTTGCCGAACAATTTAAAGATGTTTTTTCCGAAATTAAATCGCAGCAGGATTTTATCATGCGTGTTATTCAGGAAGAAGAGAATGCTTTTTTACGAACCCTTGAAACGGGTATCAGAAAATTTGAAGAATATAAAGGGAAAAATATTGAAGGAAAATTTGCTTTCGAACTCTATGACACCTTTGGTTTTCCTATCGATCTTACTCAGTTGATGGCGCGTGAAAAAGGAATGGATGTAGATATGGAAGGTTTTAATAGTAGTTTGGAAGAACAAAAAAAACGTTCCCGTGCGGCATCGGTTGTTGATACCGAAGATTGGATTACTGTTAACAAAGGAGAAAATGTTGAGTTTGCGGGTTACGATGAACTTGAGTGTGAAACAGAAATTCTCCGCTATCGAAAAGTAAAGGCTAAAAATAAAGAACAATTTCAACTTGTATTAAATCGTACACCATTCTATGCAGAAAGCGGAGGACAGGTAGGCGATACAGGATATTTGAAATCTGAAATAGAAAATGTTTTAATTACAGACACACAGAAAGAGAACAATCTCATTATTCATTTTTGTGACAAGCTTCCTGTTGACCTCACTACCTCTTTTACAGCGATGGTAGATAAAAATCGCAGAAAGTTAATTACCAACAATCATTCCGCTACTCATTTGATGCATTCGGCTTTGAAACAAGTGTTGGGAACACATGTAAATCAAAAAGGTTCACTCGTAAATGAAAACGAAACAAGATTTGATTTTTCACATTTTGCCAAAGTAAGTGATGCTGAGATAAAACAGATTGAGAAAATTGTCAATGAAAAAATACGTGAAAATATTCTACTTGAAGAACGCAGAAATGTTCCAATAAAAGAAGCAACAGATTTAGGAGCAATGGCTTTGTTTGGAGAGAAGTATGGAGACTTCGTAAGAGTTATAATTTTTGATCCGAAATTTTCGATTGAACTTTGCGGAGGTACGCATGTTTCGTCGACCGGGCAAATCGGACTTTTTAAGATAGTATCGGAAAGTGCAGTAGCTGCAGGAGTCAGAAGAATAGAAGGAATTACGGCTGTTAATGCAGAGGCTTATATTGATCAACAAAATGCAGAACTTATTGCTGTAAGAGAATTGCTTAAAAATCCTAAAGATGCCGTTCAACGTGTCCAGGAATTGATCGATGAAAATGCTGATTTGCTAAAAAAGATAGAACAATTTACCGCGGAAAAAACTCAGCAGGTAAAAAAAGTGTTGTTGGATAAAATCAAAAAAGTAAATGGAATTAATATTATTGCAGAAAGAATTGATCTTCCTTCCTCCGAAGCAATAAAAAATCTGTCATTTGAATTAAAGAATCAGGTAGAA
>JANLOW010000136.1:0-6194 GCA_031366785.1 Bacteroidota bacterium
ATTTTGTTTAACTAATATTGCAATAAGTTAAACAAAATGTCTAATTACTCTATTGCCCAACTTGAAAAATTAACCGGCATAAAAGCCCATACGATTCGTATTTGGGAACAGAGATATCATTTGCTAAAACCGGAACGAACAGAAACAAACATCAGAATGTATAATGATGAAGAATTAAGGAAACTCCTTAATACTTCTTTATTGATAAATAATGGATATAAAATTTCAAAAGTTGCGGGGTATTCTTCCCTAGAAATATCGGAAATAATTAATGAAATGATTTCAAATCAGAAATCTTCTGATTTGTTTTCTGAATCAATAATTAATCAATTGATTTCATCTGCTTTTGTTTTTAATGAAGCAAATTTTGAAAAATATTTTTCAATGTCAATTACAAAATTGGGGTTGAAAGAAACATATATGAAAATAATTCACCCGATGCTTGTTAAGCTAGGGATGATGTGGACAACTTCCGAATTATCACCCGGACAGGAACATTTTATCACAAATCTAATACGACAAAAATTTTTTGCAGCCATAGATTCATTGCCAATACCGTCCAAATCGAAACGTAAATGGATATTATTTTTGCCGGAAGAAGAAGATCATGAAACAGGACTTTTGTTTGCTTGTTTTATTCTTAAAAAAGCCGGAAATCAGGTCATTTATCTTGGATCTAAAGTTCCTTATGAAAGCCTGAAAGAGGCTGTTTATTTTAATCAACCTACAGATGTACTTTTTTTCTTAGTTAAAAATCAACCTAAAAAATCAATCCAAATGTTGATTAAAAATCTTGAAAAAGAGTTTAAGAAAATTTCAATTGTAGCATGTGGGAAGAAAGAGGTTTTTGATGGAATAATACGTAAGGAGAAAGTACAAATTGTAACTTCTGTAGAACAATTCAATATGTATATTAAATAAAATATTTCGCATTAGAATATAAGAAAAAATCAAATTGGGAAAGCCCATCGCAATTATCGGTTCAGGATTTGCCGGTTTATCGGCAGCCTCTTTTCTTGCAGCTAAAGGATTAGACGTAAATGTCTATGAAAAAAATACAACTGTAGGTGGACGTGCGCGCCAATTGATTGCTGATGGTTTTACATTTGATATGGGACCAAGCTGGTATTGGATGCCGGATGTATTTGAAAAATTTTATAATAATTTTGGATATACTTCAACGGATTTCTATTCACTCAAATTATTAGATCCATCATTCACTGTTATTTTTTCCAATGATGACGTGATGAAAATACCCAACAGTCTTGAGAAACTCTGTGAACTATTTGAAGAAAAGGAAAAAGGAGCGGCAGATAAATTAAGAATATTCATGAAAGATGCTGAAACAAAATATACTGTTTCCATGAATGGGATGATTGATAAGACGGCCGATTCAATATTGGAGTATCTTAGTTTTAAAACAATAAAACAAGCATGGAGAATAAAACTTTTTTCATCTTTTAGCAAACATGTTAAACGATATTTTAAGAATCCACAACTTATTTCATTACTTGAATTTCCTGTTTTATTCCTAGGTTCTGTTCCTGAAAAAATGCCTGCAATGTATAGTCTGATGGACCATGCAGCTTATTCATTAGGAACTTGGTATCCAATGGGTGGGATGGGTAAAATAATTGATGCAATGAAAACGATTGCATTAAATCTAAATGTGAAATTTCATTTAAATGAACCGGTTGAGAAATTGGAGATCAGGAAGAATCAGATAACAGAAATTTTAACAGATAAGAATAAATTGGAAGTTAAAGCCGTCATTGGTTCTGCTGATTATCATCATATCGAACAAGATTTACTTACACTTGAATTCAGGAGATATTCAAAAAAATATTGGGAAGAACGCATACTTTCACCTTCTTGCCTTATTTATTACCTTGGAGTTAACAAAAAAATTAGCCGGCTTGATCATCATAACTTATTTTTTGATGAAGACTACGATGTACATGCAAAAGAGATTTATCAAACAAAAAAATGGCCAACACGTCCTTTATTTTATGTTTGTTGTTCTTCGGTATCAGATCCGCAAGTGGCACCTGATGGGATGGAAAATATTTTTATTTTAATGCCTCTTGCTACCGGTCTTGTTGATGACAGTGAAGATAAAAGGGAGGAATATTTTAAGTTGTTAATGACCAGGCTTGAAAAATATACGAAAGAAAATATTCGTCAACACATCATTTACAAAAAAAGTTATTGCATTTCCGATTTCCAAAAGGACTATAATGCGTTTAAAGGGAATGCTTATGGCTTGGCTAATACACTTTTTCAGAGTGCTATATTCAAACCTAAAATAAAAAGTAAAAAAATAGACAATCTATTTTATGCCGGACAACTTACAGTACCCGGACCCGGAATTCCTCCTTCTATCATTTCCGGACAAATTGCATCAGAAGAACTTCTCAAGTCATTAAAAATCAAAAGATGAAATTAATTTTCGACACTATCTCTGCAGCATGCAGTAAAAAGATTACTCAATCCTACAGTACCAGCTTTACACTCGGTATTCAGTTTCTTGACAGAAGGCTTCATAAGCCTATATACAATATCTATGGTTTAGTGCGATGTGCTGATGAAATTGTTGATTCATTTCATGAGTATGATAAAAGGTACCTGCTTAAAAAATTTAAAGCAGATACATTGGAAGCCATAGAGCAAAAAATCAGTTTGAATCCTGTCTTAAATAGTTTCCAGGAAACAGCAAATCGATATAATATTGGTCTTGATTTGATAAATATATTTTTTGAAAGTATGGAAATGGACCTTGAAAAAAAGGAGTATAATAGAGATGCATTCGATAAATATATATTAGGTTCAGCTGAAGTTGTAGGACTTATGTGCCTGAAAGTTTTTACAGAAGGCGGCATAGAGAAATACGAAATACTTAAACCTTATGCTATGAAACTTGGTTCGGCATTTCAAAAGGTTAATTTTTTACGGGACATCGGTAATGATATTAATGACCTTGGAAGATTCTATTTTCCAAAATTATCCGGTAATTTTACTTTTGATGAAAAGTATATTATTGAAAAGGAAATAGAAATAGAATTTAAAATAGCCTTAGAAGGAATACGAATGCTTCCTTTAAGTGCTAGAAGAGGAGTATATCTTGCTTATAGTTATTATATAAATTTATTCAGAAAAATAAAAAAATACTCTGCTGAAAAAATTCTTTTAGAACGTGTTCGATTGCCAGCAAGTAAAAAACTAAGCCTAATGTTTAATTGTATATTAAAGGAGAAATTAAATTATTTATGAAAAACCTTGGTGCAATAATTTTTCTTTTAAGTTCTCAATTTATATTTGCACAGAAAAACGATCTTATTCAATTAAGAGAAACTTGTTTTAGAGCCTTTGTTGAAAATGATCCCGCTGAATTTTTAAAACGAATAAATCAACCGAATCAGATTAATAGTCCAATATTAACGGCGTATAAAAGTATTGCAATTTTATTTGAAGCAAAAAGAGCTTTTTCCCCGTTTGAAAAAATAAAAATTTTTAATACGGGAAGAAATCTGCTCGAATATTCTATTTATACAGATAAGTCAAATCTTGAATTAAGGTTTCTAAGATTTTGTGTTCAAACCAACCTCCCATTTATTCTGGGTTATTCAAAAAATATCAAAGGTGACAAAGAATTTATTTTAAAAAACTGGAATTATTTAGAGGATAAAGATTTAAAAGAGCGGATAAAAATATCCATGATTAATTCAACATATTGTAGTGAAATTGAAAAAAAGAAATTTTCAGATGGATGAAAAGATAATACTTGTAGATGAAAACGATAAAGCCATAGGAACTATCGGTAAATTGGAAGCTCATTTAAAAGGACTTCTCCATCGAGCGATTTCTGTTTTCATCTTTAATGACAAAGGAGAATTACTCCTTCAAAAAAGATCTGACAATAAATATCATTCTGCCGGATTGTGGACTAATACCTGCTGCAGTCATCCGTCTCCCGGTGAAAGTACTTTAAATGCAGCCATTAGAAGGCTTGATCAGGAAATGAAAATTGTTGCGCCCTTGAACTTTCTTTGCTCGTTTCAATATAAATCTGTTTTTAATAATGGATTAATCGAAAACGAAATTGATCATATTTTCTATGGCATTTCAAATCAACTCCCTCATCCTGATCCACAGGAAGCAAGCGACTGGAGATATATTAAACCAGATGAGCTTATAACAGATATCGAAAAAAGTCCCGACCTTTATACATCTTGGTTGAAAATATGTATAGATCGGAATATTTTTGGCGATTTAATAAAAGTTAAAAATAAACATAATGATATACACTAAAATCCTTGTATTACTCGCAGCCTTCTTTAGCATGGAAGGGGTTGCATGGTTCACTCATAAATATATTATGCATGGTCTTCTTTGGTTTTTACATAAAGACCATCATCGTAAAGCCACCTATGGTTTTTTTGAAAGAAATGATTTCTTCTTTTTGTTTTTTGCTATACCCGGTATCATTTGTATTTTTTCCGGCTTTAGTACTATGAATTATTTATTCTTTGCCGGACTGGGCATTACACTTTATGGTTTAACATATTTTATAGTTCATGATGTTCTGATTCATCAGAGAATTCATTTTTTAAAGAGACTGAGTTTTCCATATTTCAATGCATTAAGAAAAGCTCATAAAGTCCATCACAAACATCTCAACAAAGAAGATGGTGAATGTTTTGGTCTTTTATTTATCCCACGTAAATATCTTACAGAGGCAGGACTTTAATTATTATGATCCGTTTTACATACGCTCTGGTTGATCTTTCAGCCATACTTGTACCATTTCTATTTTCATTTCATATTAAAATTCAATTTCATAAAAAGTGGAAAGCATTCTTTCCCGCGCTTATTTTAACGGCGGCCGTTTTTATTATTTGGGATATTATTTTTACTAATACAGGTGTATGGGAGTTTAACAATCGTTATTTAATGGGTTATTATTTTTTTAATATACCTGTTGAGGAAATTCTTTTTTTTATTTGTATACCTTATGCATGTGTTTTCACCTATCATTGTTTTGGAACATTAATAAAACCAAATATACATGGCAGGGCTGTTTTTGTTTCATCAACATTACTTTTATTTCTGGGATCGTTCACATTGATTTATCGTTCACATCTCTATACATCTGTAACTTTTGCCGGACTTTTTATTTTAATACTTTATAATACATTTGTTAATAAAGCCGATTGGATGAAATTATTTTATATTTCATATTTGGTTTTATTAATTCCATTTTTTATCTGTAATGGAATTCTCACAGGTACCGGATTGGATCAGCCTGTCGTAATTTACAATGATGCAGAAAATTTGGGATTACGACTTTTGACGATTCCTGTGGAGGATGTTTTTTATGGAATGCTTTTGATACTTCTTAATATTACTATTTATGAGTACTTGGGGAGAAGATTGTTTCTAAAAAAATAATTAGTCTAATAATTAATTGTAAATTTATTGCAGTATTAATCAAATTAACTGCCGGATTTTTAACGCAGAGATGCAGTGATGCGCAACGTTACGCAACGAAACTTAAAATCGGTTCAATTGAAAAATCAAGGTTAAAAATTTGAATTCTCTTTCTTAAGTAAGCCATCCCACCCTTGTGCTATAAGCTTAACTACATTTTCCGACTTATCAATTAAGTTGAATCCTGAAGCGGCATCTGTAATATGTCCGATAATAGATATATCCAAATGCTCACGAAGTTTTTCATAATCTTTCTGATTAATTGTAAATAACAATTCATAATCCTCACCACCATTCAATGCACATATTGTCGGATCTAAATTAAATTCGCGAGCACGTTCGTAGGTCTGAGGATCGATAGGAATCTTGTCTTCGTAAATGCTGCATCCAACGCCAGACTGCCGACAAAGATGTAAAACTTCCGATGAAAGCCCATCTGAAATATCAATCATTGAAGTAGGAATTACACCAAGTTCTTTTAATTTATCTACTATATCTTTTCTTGCTTCAGGCTTCAGCTGTTTTTCTAAAATGTAATCATTCCCACTTAAGTCAGGTTGTATTTTCGGATTTTCAATGAATATTTTTTTCTCTCTTTCTAAAAGCTGCAGTCCAACATATGCTCCTCCAAGGTCACCGGAAACGCAAAGCAAATCATTTTCTTTCGCACCACTTCGATATACTATTTCATCTTTTGTAGCAATACC
>JANLOW010000251.1:0-1681 GCA_031366785.1 Bacteroidota bacterium
CGGTTAATCATAGCCTCTGTCATATCAATACCTATAACTTTACCGGTCTCCCCTGTTTCTGATCTTGCAACGAAACAATCATTGCCTGCTCCGGAACCCAAATCAATGACAACATCACCTTTTTTAATTTTGGCAAATTGAGTAGGCAATCCACAACCTAAGCCAAGATCGGCGTCGGCATTGTATCCTTTCAATTTAGAATAATCATCTGCCATAATGCTATATACTTCTTCCGAACAACCTGATGCCCCACAACAGGATGATTCATTAGTAATTTTATCCTGTAAAGCAATTTCACTGTATTTTTGTTTTACTAAATTTTTTAATTCTTCCGCAGTTTTCATTTTTCTTTTTTTAAATGATTAATTTTATTTATCGTAATATTACGTTTGACAAATGCAAAAAATTTTTCAGCAACACTTTTTACCGGAAACAGAACAATTCAATAATGAATTAAGATATTGCTTTGCTTTTTCCCATTCTTTTTCATCGATGCAATAACACATTTTCACACCTTCAATTTCACCGGTTATAAGTCCGGATTCCTTTAATTCTTTTAAATGTTGTGAAACTGTGGATTGTGACAGCGGTAATTCTTCGACGATATCACCACAGATGCAGGATTGTTTCTTTAGTAATAATTGAAGGATAGCAATCCTTGCCGGATGGGCAAGTGCTTTGGCATATTGAGCCAGCTTATTCTCTCTAACTGAAAAACCTTCTGCTTTTGTGACTCCCATTGATTCTGATATTGATCGCAATATTACGATACAATATCGGTAAATGCAAATTTTTTTGAAAATAAATAAAAACCGTTTTTTAAATAACTTAAAACTACCTTCTTAAATCAACATATGTATTTCTTTTGACGTCTTGATTTTTAACAATGAAGGTGACGTAATAGGTTCCAACAGGTAAATCATTACCATCGGAATTTTGTCCATACCATTCCGTACTTGTATAATCCTCCTTTGAAAAAACTTCATTACCCCACCGGTTAAAAACTTTAAAAATATTTTTAGGATAAAGACTTATTCCATGAATTACATAGTAATCATTAAAGCCGTCGCCGTTTGGTGAGAATGAAGTTGGTAATTCAAAATCACATTCGCTTAATTTTAATAGTGCATTTGCTGTTACTGTGCAATTATTAATATCGGAAACAATAACACTAATGGGACCAACAGGAAGTAAAACAGAGGTCAATCCTGAACTTCCGTTCGACCAACTATAAAAATACGGTGATGTCCCTCCATTTGCTGGATTCACAGTTGCTACTCCATCGTTCTGGCCATTGCAAGAGACATCGGTAACGGTAACAACTGCAGACGTTAATGCAGGAGGTTCATTAAGTATAAAGTCAGAAGTATCTTTACAGGAATTTGCATCCGTAATAATCAATTGAAAGTTTCCGGCGGCGAGATTAGATAGATCCTGACTTGTTGCAAGGTTAGACCAGTTGTATGAAAAAGGAGCAACTCCACCAATAACTGAAACATCAACACTTCCATTGGTTAAACCATTGCATTGAATTTGTACTCCGTTGAAATCAGATACAATACCCGTATCAGACAATTGTTGAGGGGATGTTAAAATAAAAAATGTATCGAGCTGACAACCGTTGGCATCGATAATTCGAACAGAAAATGTATCAGCAGGAAGAAAGCAAAGTACAGAATCC
>JANLOW010000186.1:0-2072 GCA_031366785.1 Bacteroidota bacterium
CAAATGAATGATGTCAATTATTTCATGAAGGTTTTGTTGTGCCGATGAAAAATTTTCGGGGTAAATATAATTTATCAAAGGCAGTGTGTCTCCGTTTGAAAGAACCATTTGTTCAGAAAAAACAGAATAGTTTGTAACTCCGATGGCAAGCAGATAAGCAGCAATCGGATAATTACTTTTCCAATGACATGTTCTTTGGCTTAATGTGCTGTCTTCTGAAATCAAATTGCCATTGCTAGCCGTTCTATATTGAATGGGTGATGTCACATAAACATCAATGGAATCTATTTTATCATTTAAATCCTGTTTGCAAGGCCACCAGTCACGCGCTCCAAACGGTTCAGAAAGTGTATAAATAATTGGAGTACCGGAATGATCGGCTTGAATAAAAGAACCAAAACCTGTGGGAATCGGAACGCCGTTGTAAAAAATCTTTACAGAGTCGACGATTCCATTTGGTAAGTTTAATGGAAATAAAATACCCAATTGATTGTCATGATGTGAAAAAGAAACTTGAGCATTGTTGTAAATAATGGAATCCACATGTAATGGATTTGCCAAATCCAAAATTAATGTATCGAAATTATTTTCTTGAGGAATAAAATAAAATGTAACCGAGCCAGAAATGAAATTAATCGCCGGGTCAATGGACCATTTGCAACAAGTATAAACAATATTATTATTTTTTCGGCCTGTATTAGATAAATTATTTACATGCAAAGCCGGAAACGAATGGATTTCATTCTCTATGATTTTATCAATAGTAATATCGATTTGAGCATTTGCCTGATAAAAAGAAAATAAACATGCAAAAAGAAAACCTACGCTAATTTTACATTTTTTCATTTCAATTTTCATTCTTCTTTCAGTAGAATTTCAATATCACCGATAAGTTTATTCACTTCAGCAGAATCCGTTCCATCATAAAAACCACGAATACGTTTAACGGGGTCTATTAAAGCAAAAAATTGTGTGTGTACAAAATCAGAAGATTCTTCCCCTTCTGTTCCTCCAACAAGATACGAAGATCGTGCGAGTTTATTGATTACTTTTTTCTCACCTGTTACAAAATACCACTGTGAAGAATCCGCATTATGATTTTTCGCATACTCTTTTAGGACAGGAATAGAATCTTCTTCCGGCTTTACTGTATGAGATAATAATAAAACAGAAGTATTCCCTTTAAATTTTTCGGCAATCCTTACCATCTGATTGCTCATCAATGGACAAATACCTTCACATTTTGTAAAAAAGAAATCTGCCACATAAATCTTTCCTTTATAATCTGCTTCAGTAATTATTTTTCCATCCTGATCAGTCAGACGAAAATTTGAAATAATATGATCTGTGCTGTCAGGGTTACGCTGACCATATACCGGCAATGCAGATTCTTTAATATGATTTCCCGTTATTATAAAATACCCCCAAGTCATTGCCGCAAATACGATAACAGCCACGACTGACCATCTGAAAATTACTGCTCTTCCTACCCACATATATTTTTTCTGCAAAAATACACATTGGGATTTAGTTATTAGTTAATTGTTATTAGTTAATCGTTAATTGTCAATTAATAAAGGTCAAAGTTTCCGTTGCGAATCGTTGCGTTTCTCCGCGCTCGTTGCGTTTAAAAACTGTCATTCCATTCTAAAAACAACAGTTAATTCTATACCATGAATTTAAATTATTTTGAAATTAAATCATATTCATACTAAAAATGAAAAGTTCGTAGTAAATTCATGTTCGGATTTTAACGCAACGAACGCCAAGTTTCGCAATGGTTCGCAGCGAAATTTGAAAATAAATTGAGAATAAATCTAGTTGGTCTGAGGAATTGTCTCTTGAGCCTTTTTTTTTACATTTGTCAATATTCAAGTTTTTAAAAAATGAAAGAAAGCACTGAAGGCGAAGTTAAATCTATAAGTTATGATGATTTTCGTAAAGAGGTACTAAACGATTACCGAATTGCGAATGAAAGCCGGCAGGCCAGCATTATCGGTCGTAAAGAAGTGCTTACCGGAAAAGCTAAATTCGGCATTTTTGGCGATGGAAAAGAAGTCGCTCAAATAGCT
>JANLOW010000152.1:0-2716 GCA_031366785.1 Bacteroidota bacterium
TGACCAGATGCCTGATCCAAAATATGTTATTGCCATGGGAGCGTGTGCTACATCGGGCGGACCGTTCTTTTATAATACCTATTCTGTAGTTAAAGGAGCTGATCATGTAATTCCCGTTGATGTTTATGTTGCCGGTTGTCCTCCAAGACCTGAAGCTTTATTACATGCATTGATATCATTACAAGAAAAAATTAAAAGAGGTGGTTAGACTTATTTTTTTGCGGATCTTTGCGGTTGACTTTAGTTTCCTTTGCGGTAAAAAATATAACCACAAAGCTCCACAAAGCTAACCGCAAAGTTTCGAAGAGAAATAGAATTAATTATAGAATGTCTCAATTATTAAAAGATAAAATTCTTACAATCATTCCAGATGCAACCTTTGAAGAAGGCGGTCAATGGTTGAATGTTTTAATCGATAGTAGTCATTGGTTGAAGCTTGCACAAAAATTAAGAACGGATGATAATTTTCTTTTCGATTATTTATTTTGTGTTACATGTGTGGATTGGAAGACACATCTTTCCATGGTTTATCATCTCGAATCCAAGCGACATAAATATATTCTTGTAGTTAAAGCAAAAATTGATGACAGGAATGATCCGAAGATTGAATCAGTATCATCCATTTGGAAGACAGCCGAATTTCACGAACGTGAAGCATATGATTTATTCGGTGTAAAGTTTCTAAATCATCCAGATCTGCGAAGATTATTTTTGACAGACGATTGGGTTGGCTGGCCATTGAGGAAGGATTATGAGGACGATGTTAATATGATAAAATTATAATAAATTGAATTATGTATCGACTGGATCGTTCGGCTTTTAAAATCAATACATTTCATGAAGCTGATAATAATCGGGAATACTGGTTAAAAAAAACACCTGATGAACGATTGGCTGCTGCCTGGTATCTTATTGCCAGCGCCTGGAATCTGGATTTTTTTAATCCTCCCAAATTGGATAGAAATGTTTTTTCAATGAGAAAGAATGGGTAATATTCTAAATCAGGATTTCGTTGATTTTTTAAACGCATTAAATACTTCAGGAGTAGAATATATTATCGTTGGAGGTTATGCTGTAATTTATCATGGATATAATCGGACAACGGGTGACCTTGATATTTGGATAAACTGTACGGCGGAGAATTTCATTTCATTGCAAAAAGCATTTGGAATTTTTGGTATGAGTTTGTTTGATATGACTAAAGAGAAATTTCTAAATCAACCTAATTTCGATGTGTTTACTTTTGGGCGGCCCCCTGTTAGTATTGACATATTGACAAATGTAAAGGGTCTCGATTTTAAAGAAGTATTTGCCAACTCATCTTTAACTGAATTTGATGGAGTTAAGGTTAGGATGATAGATATTCGTGACTTGTTAATTACTAAAAAAGCATCTAACCGTCCAAGAGATTTAGATGATATTGATCATCTTGAAAAATAAGAAACATTTTTCTTGGGGTAATAAACTACTTATTTAAATAGTATGCTTATAAATTTTCGTTTTACCTATAATCAATATGCATCCATGTAAATTCTTTATATTATTTTGCATTTTAATTGATCTTCTATTAAATAAATGCTCGAAGAAATAGGCACAACCGAAACCGGTGATCTTATAATAAATATTGGCCCGCAGCATCCGGCCACACATGGAGTTTTGCATTTGGTAATCACCTTAAATGGTGAGACGGTTAAAAAAGTAGAACCACATCTGGGTTACATTCATCGTAGCATCGAAAAGATGTGTGAAAGCCTTTCGTACCGTCAATTTATTTATGTGACCTCCCGGATGGATTATCTTTCATCGCACATTAATAACCATGCATGTGCATTGGTTGTCGAGAAAGGTTTACAAATTGAAGTTCCTCAACGCGCTCAGTTTATAAGAGTAATTATGGATGAATTGACCCGACTCGCTTCACATCAGCTTTGGTGGGGAGCAATGGCTATGGATGTAGGAGCGATTACTCCATTTTTTCATGCTTTTCGTGAACGTGAAATGATCAATGACATCATGGAGAAAACCTGTGGTGCAAGATTAACAATGAATTATATTGTTCCAGGTGGACTTATGGCCGACATTCATACGGATTTTGTGAAAGAGGTAAAAGAATTTCTTACTTTCTTTGAAAAAAAATTACCGGAATATGATGAAATGGTTACCGGCAATGTTATCTTCCGTAATAGAATGGAAGGAGTAGGTATTCTCTCAAAAGAAGATGCTTTATCGTATGGTTGCAGCGGACCTGTTGCAAGAGCTTCCGGTGTTTCTTGCGATGTAAGAAAGTTTTATCCTTACGATATTTATTCACAGATTGATTTCAAGGAAGCGATCGAGACAAAAGGAGATTGTTTGGCGCGATATCAGGTTCGGATGAATGAGATGAGTCAATGTGTCTCCATATTAAATCAACTTATTGATAATATTCCTGAAGGTGAATTTCAGGCAAAGACAAAAGCAGTTTTGAAATTACCAAAGGGTGAATTTTATTCGAGAGTGGAAACAGCTCGTGGTGATTTCGGCGTTTATGTTGTTAGCGAAGGGGGCACTACACCGTATAGAATTAAATTCCGATCACCCGGATTTTCAAATTTATCCGCTCTCGATCAAATGTCAAGAGGTTTTAAATTAGGTGATTTTGTAGCAATCATGGGTTCATTAGATTTAGTTATTCCGGATATAGACAGATAAATGTTCAGCTTCGAAAAAATAACTT
>JANLOW010000256.1:0-12872 GCA_031366785.1 Bacteroidota bacterium
CGGGATATTTTATCGACATTTTCCAAGACATAAGCCATAGGAATTAATTCACCATTCAGATTACATATTTCATATTCATACTCTTCACGAACATCAATCAATTGAAAATCTTCTTTATTGTCAATTTTTTTCTTTAAATCCTGAACAGATATTTCTTTCATAAACTTCTTAATTAATTTCTATTCTTTTAAATCCTCAATTATCTTTTCTCCTGACTCTTGTTTCTTGGCTCTTGATTCTATTTCATCAACTTCTCAAGCCCATACATCTCATCCCTCAATCTTGCTGCTTCAATGAAATCCAATTCCTTTGCGGCACGTTCCATCGATTTTTTTGTCTGGCTAATCAGTTTTTTCAATTCATCCTGTCCCATATATTTTACAACTGGGTCCGCCGCCATATTAATATGTTCGCTTTCAATGTAGGCTTTTGGTTCAATATATTTTCTGTCCATCACTGTCGTCTGGTTCATAATACTTTCTATAGACCGGATTATCTGTGTAGGAGTTATTCCATGTTTTTCATTATACTCGGCCTGCTTTTCACGCCGGCGATTTGTCTCATCGATAGTTCTTCGCATACTTTCGGTAATATTATCAGCATAAAAAATTACTCTGCCATTCACATTTCTTGCTGCACGTCCTGCAGTTTGCGTTAACGATCGGCTGCTGCGCAAAAATCCTTCTTTGTCTGCATCAAGAACCGCTACCAGCGATACTTCCGGCAAATCGAGTCCTTCCCGTAAAAGATTTATTCCAATAAGAACATCAATCTTTCCGAGACGCAAGTCACGTAAAATCTCAACACGATCCAGCGTTTGTACTTCAGAATGTATGTAACGGCAATTAATATTTAATCGACTCATATATTTTGTCAACTCTTCCGACATTCTTTTTGTCAGCGTTGTAACCAGCACACGATTCCCTGCTTTAACGGTCTTATCAATTTCTTCCAGTAAATCATCAACCTGATTTTTGCTGGGCCTTATTTCAATTACAGGATCTAACAAACCAGTTGGCCGAATTACTTGTTCAACTAAAATACCTTCACTTCTTTGTAATTCATAATCGGCAGGTGTTGCACTTACATAAATCACTTGCTTAACGAGGCTTTCGAATTCTTCAAATTTCAGTGGACGATTATCAAGTGCTGCGGGTAAACGAAAGCCGTATTCGACAAGATTTTGTTTACGAGAACGATCGCCGCCATACATGGCTCTGACTTGAGGTAGGGTAGCATGGCTTTCATCGATGACCATCAGATAATTATCCGGGAAAAAATCAAGTAGACAAAATGGACGTGCACCTTTCTCCCGTCCGTCGAAATATCTCGAATAATTTTCGATGCCTGAACAATATCCAAGTTCACGTATCATTTCAAGATCATAGGTTACACGATCCTCAAGACGTTTTGCTTCGAGGTGTTGGCCAAGTGATTTCATGTAATCCACTTGCTTAACCATATCCTCCTGAATATTCCAGATAGCCTGAAGCTGTCTGTCTGGACTGGTTACAAAAATATTGGCGGGATATATTGTTACAGCGGGATTTCTTTCAATTGTTTTTCCGGATATAGGATCTATAGTTGTTATTTCTTCAATTGTATCTCCGAAAAAACTAAATCGGTATGCCGTATCACCATAAGCAATAAAAACATCAACAGTATCACCCTTTACGCGAAATTTTCCTCTGTTAAATTCAATTTCTGTTCGTGAATAAAGTGAAGTAACAAGCTTATGCAAAAAAGCATTCCTGCCCAAACGTTCACCTTCTTTGACAACAATAATATTCTCTTTAAAATCGGCAGGATTACCAATACCATAAATACAGGAAACGGAACTAACTACTAAAACATCTGTACGGCCGGAAAGGAGGGAAGTAGTTGTACTTAAACGCAACTTCTCTATTTCATCGTTAATAGAAAGATCTTTTTCTATATATGTATTTGTTTTAGGAATGAATGCTTCCGGTTGGTAATAATCATAATATGAAACAAAATATTCAACAGCATTATTCGGAAAAAATTGTTTGAACTCACCATACAATTGAGCTGCAAGGGTCTTATTATGACTTAACACCAGTGTCGGTCGTTGAATTCTCTCAACTACATTGGCAATAGTAAATGTCTTTCCTGAACCGGTAACACCCAGCAAAGTCTGTGCATGATCGCCACGAAGCACACCCGCAGTCAATTGCTCTATTGCTTCCGGTTGATCACCGGTAGGCTGAAAGTCTGATGTTATTTGAAAAGGCAATTGGCTGCTAGTTATTAGAAATTAGTTAATCGTTATTTGTAAATAGTTATTAGTCTAATATATTCTACTTATAAAAGACAATTCCAATATACAATTAATCATTAACAAATAACTAAAAACATTTTACCAACTACAATTTACCAATAACCATTAACTACTAATAATTAACTACTGCTGAGCGAAAATTGGTTCATTCCAAATCTCCCACGATTTTTCTGCCTGAAGTCTGAGCATACGGAAACCATTATGAATAAAAGCACCGCCTTCTTTTCCTTTTTCTAAAAACTTTGTCTGAGCCGGATTATAAACCAAATCAAAAAGTAGATTTTTATGAGTCAGGAATTCATAAGGGATATTCGGGCATTCGTTGACATTAGGATACATTCCCAGCGGAGTTGTATTTACTATAATCTGAAAAGCCCTCATTGTATTCGAATTCAAATCTGCATAAGAATAATGGAATCTTGATTCTTCTCTGGTAACAAAAAAATGTTCTATATTAAGTTTTCTAAAAACATAACTGACGGCTTTAGCAGAGCCCCCTGTTCCAAGTATTAATGCCCGGCGATGATGCGGTCGTAATATTGGACGAATGGCAAGTTCAAAACCCCAAGCATCTGTATTGTATCCGAATAATTCGAATTTTGTATCAGCCGTTCTAACAATACGAACTGTATTTACAGCACCGATTTTTTGGGATATATCATCAAGATTATCTAACATTGGAATAATATCCTGTTTAAACGGACTTGTTACATTTAATCCGATTAAATCAGGAACCTCACGGATGATTTTTTTTAAATCATAGATATTTTCTGTATCATAATTTTCGTACTCACAATCATCCCGTTCTTCTCGTTGAAATTTTTCCGTGAAAAATTTACGTGAATAAGAATGCTCCAAAGGATGACCAAATAAACCATAACGTTTCATTATATTGTTATTTATTGTTTAAATTATATTAAGAATGTTCTTTTTTATTAAATCTTGATTTGATTAATCCTATTATTATTGGCAAGACAGATAATCCAATTATTCCCAAAGTGACTAAAGAGAAATGCTCTTTTACCCATTGATTATTTCCCAATGCAAAACCTGCAAGAGTAAATATTCCTATCCATAATAAATTTCCGGCAATGCAAAAAAGTATAAACCGTTTGTAAACCATACTTCCCAACCCTGCAACAAAAGGAGCAAAGGTCCTTACAATAGGTACAAATCGGGCTATGATTACTGTTTTACCTCCATGTTTCTCATAATATTTATGTGTTCTATCCAGGTATTCTCTTTTAATCCACTTCTTCTTAGATTCTATAAGGCGATGACCAATAAAATTTCCGACTACAAAATTTAAATTGTCACCAATTACGGCTGCTGAAAAAAGAATAATCATTAAAAGGCCTAAGTCTAATAATCCCGCTCCGGCTAAAGCTCCTGCTGCAAATAAAAGTGAATCTCCCGGCAAAAAAGGAGTAACAATCAAACCCGTTTCACAAAATATTATCAAGGCAAGAATTAAGTATGTAACTTTATCGTATTGTTGAACAATCTCAAAAAGATGTTTATCAATATGAAGTATAAAATCTATTATCTGTTGAATGAAATCCATTACAAGATTGAAAGTTTAATAAAAAAGTTTATAAGGAAATACTTAAATATATTATGGTATTATAATTTAAAAAATTCATTTAAAACTTTTAGGGTCGTTAATCAGTTACAAATTTCATAATAAAATTGATTATATTTTAATGTTAACTATAAAAATTATTAATTTTACTTTTCAGTTCATTTTAACCACAGAATGTGAAACTCAAGATCGGTGATACAGTTCGTTTCCTAAACGAAGCTATTGAAGGAATCATTTCCCGTATTCTCAGCAATGAGAAAGTGGAAGTAACAGACTCCCATGGATTTACACATATTAGTGATGAAAAGCATCTTGTTCTGATTGAACTTGTGCTCGATGAAAGACATCTGGAAGAACAACATAGTCAAATAGAATTGTCAGAGGAAAGTAAAATTATTTCCTTTCATAAAAATTCTAATGATTTTATTCAATCACTCGAAATCGACAATACTATTTATGCTGCTGTTCGGTTAATGAATGAAAAAAGTCCGCTTACGACAGACATTGAATTACACATCATTAATAATACAACCTATTCAATTAGTTTCACAGCTTCCAGGCGACATGAAGATATTCGTTCCGGATTAAGCAAAGGACAACTTAAACCACGGAATGAAGAATTTATTGGTATATTTTCGCAAGACGAACTTCACCGATTTGAAGGCTTTGAATTTCAGTTTCTTTTTTTTGGAGAAAATGAGTATAAACCTCGGCCACCTGCAGTAAAAAGTTTACAATTCAGTTCTTCCGATTTCTTAAATACTGATTTCAGAAAGCTTTTTTATCAAAAGGATGATACAGTTTTGTTAATGCCTTTATACGTTTTTTCTTCCCCTGATAGTATAGATGTATCAAAGCTTCTTGATAAATTTAAAAAAGATGCCGACGAAGAAGAAAAAAGAAATGCTGCCTCCAGAGGCAGGAGCAAGCAGGAAAAATTTACTGTGCTTACCCGTCAGAAAGTAGTTGATCTGCATATAGAAGAACTTGTCAAAGACCATTCGTCAATGAATAATTCACAAATTATTTCTTATCAGTTGAATTATTTCCTTTATGAAATGGATCAAGCTTTACTTAACAAACTTCATAAAATAACATTCATCCACGGAGTAGGAAATGGCGTATTAAGAAGCTCTATAAGAGAGGAATTAAAACGTTTTCCTAATATCCGTTTTGCAGAAGCTCCTCAAGAAAAATTTGGCTATGGAGGTACAGAAGTTGAGTTTCTTTAGAATTTGAAAATGTACTTCTTATTAAAAGATTGGTTTTTCCAACTCCCTATTTATATTCTCCCTTTTTTTAATAACCCAATATCTTAAGCATACTCTTTGCACTCTGTTCTTTTGCAAAAAGCCTGGTGGTCAGTTCTCCTTCTTCGTCTCGATCAATAATTACCACCTTCGGTGCCGGCACCAGGCAATGCTGAATACCTCCATAACCTCCAATACTTTCCTGATAAGCTCCCGTATGAAAAAAGCCAATATATAACGGATCCTTTGTCAGATTATTTTCTTCAGGAAGATATACCTGGTTAACATGAGACTCTGTATTGTAATAATCATCACTGTCACAGGTCAACCCGCCAATATTTATACGTGTATTTTCCTTATCCCAGTGATTGATGGCAAGGAGTATAAACTTTTGTTTAATACCCCATGTATCAGGCAAAGCTGTTATAAAAGAACTATCGATCATATACCATAACTCATTATCATTTTGTTGTTTAGTCTCGACTACCGAAAATAATGTTGCACCGCTTTCAGCAACGGTAAAGCTTCCGAATTCCGTAAAGATATTTGGTTCATCAACTCCCTGAGCTCTGCATGCTGTCTTTATTTGCTTGATTATTTGTTCAGCCATGTATTCATAATCATATTCAAATCCGAGCGTTTTTCTAATTGGCCATCCACCGCCAATATCCAGTGAATCAAGACTTGGACAAACTTTTTTCAACTCACAGTAAACTTCAACACATTTATTAAGCTCACTCCAGTAATAGGCTGTGTCTTTAATGCCAGTATTAATGAAAAAATGTAACATTTTTAGCTGAAAACGAGTACTTTTCCTTAAATGTTTAAGGTAGTAATCCTTAATTTTATCGTATCGGATACCTAATCGGGAGGTATAAAATTCAAAATTTGGTTCTTCCTCAGCAGCAATACGAATTCCAACTTTTACTTTTTTCCTTCCCTTAATTTTCTTTTCATAATGCGGGAGCTCATTAATGCTGTCGAGCACTGGTATAACATTCTCAAAGCCATCATTAATAAGATCTACAATGTTCTCAATATACTGCGGACGTTTATAGCCATTGCATATTATGTAAATACTCTTATTTATCTTTTTCTCGGCATATAATGACCTGACTATGGGTATGTCAAATGCCGAAGAAGTTTCAAGATGAATATCATGTTTTAAAGCTTCATGGAGGATATAACTGAAATGAGAACTTTTCGTACAATAACAATATGTATAACTTCCTTTATAATCAGCTTTGGCAATAGCAACATTGAAAATCCGTTTTGCTTTCTTAATTTGCGATCCTATTTTAGGCAGGTAAGTAATCTTTAATGGTGTACCGTATTGTTTAATAATATCCATAAGATCAATTCCATAAAAGTGAAGTTGATTATCGATTACTTCAAACCCTTCCTGAGGAAAGTAAAACGTCTGTTCGATCAGATCGCGGTAAGTATTCTTCATCTGCGATGAGGTAAATGGTTAATTAAAAATCCGTTAATGTAAGTAAGACGGATCGTTAGTTTTTTGCTAATGTAAGTAACTTACTTTTATTGACTACGTTGTAAAAAATATTTTTATCTTGAAATAAACTTAAAATTAAGAATGAAAAAGATCAGATTCATCGAAGTTAAGTCCGAAATAGGTGCCGGTACCCGTGGAGCCAGCATGGGACCCGATGCTATTAAGATTGCTGCCCTCGATTATGGAAGTAATCTCTTCCGGAAAATTGAATCTATTGAAGTCCAGGTTGAAAATCAGCTACTCTTCGAATCAACCGGAAGTCCCTATGCTAAACGTATAAAAGGTATTCTCTCTATTCTAGAACGCACAGCGAATCTTGTAAAAACCTCTCTTAAAAATAATGAGTTTCCAATTATCCTGGCAGGTGATCATAGTACATCGGCCGGTACCATTTCTGGAATTCGAATGGCTTACCCTAAGCAACGACTCGGTGTTATTTGGATCGATGCTCATGCTGATCTTCACTCACCATGGACAAGCCCTTCTGGTAATATGCATGGTATGCCACTTGCCGCCGTTCTGGCCGAAGACAATTCTCAAAACAAAATGAATAAACCCGATAAAGAGACACTCGAATACTGGTCTCGAATAAAAAAAATCGGAAACATTTCGCCAAAGATAGAATACAGCGATATTGTCTATATCGGCATCCGCGATGTTGAACCGGAAGAATCTTATCTGTTAAAGAAAAACAAGGTGAAAACATTTAGTACGAATGAAGTGAAACGAAATGGAGTAGAGAAGATCGCCCGTGATGCTCTGGCTCATCTTAACCGTTGCCATAATATCTATATTTCTTTCGATGTCGATTCAATGGATTCATCCATCAGTAAAGGAACCGGAACACCGGTAAGAAATGGTATCACTGAAAAAGAAGCAGGAAGTCTTCTTGTTCGACTTATCCAAAATGAACGTGTCGTCTGTTTCGAAATAGCCGAAGTAAACCCAACCCTTGACAAAGAAAATCTCATGGCAGAGAATACCTTTGAAATTCTCCAACGAGTCGTAAGCCAGCTCACTACTTAATTATGAAAGAAATTAAATTTCTTCAGTTTGAGAATCCATTGAAAGATGTAATTGCTCTTGCAATCAAAAACCTTTATAGTACAGATGTTCCCGTAAACGAAATTACCTTCCAGGATACAAAAAAAGATTTTGAAGGCGATGTTACTCTTGTCGTCTTTCCTTATACAAAAGTCTCAAAAAAATCGCCTGAGAATACGGCCTCCGATATTGGTGATTATATTAAATCCTCTTTATTTCCACTTGAAAGTTATAATGTCATCAAAGGCTTTCTAAATCTCAAAATTGAAAGCGCTTTTTGGAAAAATTTTCTTATGTCTGTAAGTTCAGATAATAATTTACTTTTTTCTCCTGCTTCCATTCAAGCCGGAAAATCTCCCGGTTATCTGATGGTCGAATATTCTTCTCCCAATACTAATAAACCATTACACCTTGGACATATTCGTAATAATCTTTTAGGATTTTCCATCTCACAAATACTAAAAGCAAACGGAAATAAAGTTGAAATGGTTAACCTGGTCAACGACCGTGGTATTCATATCTGTAAATCAATGCTTGCCTGGGAAAAGTATGGCAACAATGAAACTCCTGCTTCCACAGGAATGAAAGGCGATCACCTTGTGGGTAAATATTATGTTCTCTTCGATAAAAAATTCCGTGAACAAGTAGAAGAACTTCTCAAAAATGGAATGAGTAGGGAAGAGGCTGAAAAAAATGCACCCCTGCAGAGAGAGATTGAAGAAATGCTTCGAAAATGGGAAGCGGGTGACAGCCACACCAAAGAATTATGGAAAACTATGAACAACTGGGTTTACGAAGGTTTCGCAGTGACATATAAAAAACTTGGTGTTTCTTTTGACAAAATTTATTACGAATCGGAGACTTATCTTCTTGGAAAAAAAATGGTCGAAAAAGGACTCGCTGAAAATATTTTTTTTCGCTCCGAAGATGGTTCTGTTCGTATTGATCTTACAGATGCTGGACTTGAACAAAAAGTTCTTTTACGCAGCGATGGTACCAGCGTTTACATTACTCAGGATATTGGAACTGCTCAATTAAGATTTGATGACTATCCCGGACTCGAAAAATTAATCTATGTTGTAGGCAATGAGCAGGAACATCACTTTAAAGTTTTACGGGAAATATTCCGGAAACTTAAGCGCCCATGGGCTAACGGGCTTTTTCATCTTTCCTATGGTATGGTAGATCTTCCTTCAGGAAAAATGAAATCACGTGAGGGAACTGTTGTTGACGGCGATGATCTTATTACAGAAATTGTTGAGCAGGCTGAAATGGCTACCAAAGCACAAGGCAAACTCGATGATTACGACAATGATGAAGCAAGAGAACTATATCACTCTCTGGGAATGGGAGCTTTAAAGTACTTTATTCTCAAAGTGGATCCGAAGAAAAGAATGCTTTTTAACCCTACCGAAAGTATCGATCTTAATGGTAATACTGGACCTTTTATTCAATACACCTATGCCAGAATACGTTCGGTTTTGCGAAAAGGAAATTCAATAAAAAAAAATGAACCTGATTTTGCTGCTCATAATTTATCAAAAGAGGAAAAATCACTTATTCATTTAATCTATTTATATCCTCAAACAGTTCGTGAAGCTGGAGAAAATTATAGTCCGGCTCTGATTGCGAATTATGTTTATGAAGTTGCTAAAGCTTACAATCACTTTTATCATGACCATGTAATTGTCGACGAAAGCCAGCTTGAAATTTCTTCTTTTCGATTACTGATTAGTGAACTTACAGCTTCAGTAATCCGACAATCTATGGATCTATTAGGAATAAAAGTTCCGGAAAGGATGTAAATGAAAAAATTTTCCGATTTATTTCTTATGATATTTTTAGCAGGAGCATCAATGATGTTCTCATTTAAAAGTAAAAATGAAGTAATTCTTCAAACAATTAAACCAAGTGGGAAAATCAAAACACCTTTTATCCCTGATACATTGTTTCATTCAGGCGATATTATATTTCGTGATGGAAGGGGAGTTATCAGTTCTGCTTTCCGCAGACTATCATTAACCGATCCCCGTTATTCACATGCCGGTATTATCCATAAAGAAAATGGAGTGGTATACGTTTACCACATACTTGGCGGAGAACGGAACCCGAATAATAAAATGAGAAAAGATCTGCTCAGTTATTTTTGCAGTCCCCTTCAATCAAACTCTTTTGCAGTTTACAGAATGGATCAAAACGGAAAAAAGATAGACTCACTTGCAGCATATTATTTTTTAAAGAAATTAGAATTTGATACCGGTTTTAATCTGGCTACAGACAATAAAATGTATTGTACTGAGCTTATCTATAAGATTCTGATAATGGTATCAGGACAAGATAATTTTTTACCTTTAACAACCATTTCAGGTTTAAAATATGAAGCATGTGATAATATTTATCTTTCTTCACATTCAAAAAAAATATATTCTATCAACTACTCTTTTTAACTCATAAAATGAAAAATAATAAATATTCAATTCGCATTCTTATATTCATTGCTATTACTATTGCAGGATGCGGCGGAAAAGATACTCCTCGTTCATTAGCGGAAAAATTTCTCAAAGCAATGAGCATTCAAGATTATGAAACGGCTAAAAAATATGGAACGGAAGAAACTGAAAAGCTTCTCGATATGATGAGTGGGTTTAAAAAAATGAGTGCAGATTCTGTCGGAAAAGATTTAAAATTTGAAATCCTTCGTGAAAAAATTGAAGGAGACAATGCAATAATTTATTACAAAGAAGAAGGAAAAGATGGTGAATTACAATTACCTGTTGTCAAAGTTGAAGGAAAATGGAAGGTATTATTAAGTAAAGAATCAATAAATAGCTCGGAAGGAGTTAATACCATGGAAAGTGGAGCAACAAATACTGATACTTTGAATTAGAATAAAAAATTATTAACCATGGAAAAAGAACTCATTCCGTTAATATTAAATCACTAATATTATTTTACTCTTACTTTTAACAAACATTTATCTTCTAGAAAGCATTCCAAAAAATCTCCTGCATTCACTTGGCTAACACCTTCCGGTGTACCTGTAAAAATTAAATCACCTTTTCTTAGTGTAATAAACTTTGAAACATAACTGATTATTTTTTCAAAAGAATTAATCATTAATGAACTGTCGCCATCTTGCACAGTTTTACCGTTTATATCCAGGTGAAAAAGTATTTTATTTTTATTCTTTAAATCATTGAAAGAAACAATAGTACCCACTGGCGCCGAATGATCAAAAGCTTTTGCCGGCTCCCAGGGAAGTCCCTTTTCCTTTTGTTTCTGTTGTATGTCCCGGGCCGTAAAATCTATTCCGACAGTCAGTGCATCATAATACCTGGATGCAAACTCTTCAGATATATTCTTACCTTCTTTACAAATACGCAAAACGATTTCAATCTCATGATGTATTTCACTCGAAAATCCGGGAATATAAAATGCTTGACCTATAGGTAATAATGCCGTATCCGGCTTAAGGAAAAAAATAGGCTCTCCGGGGATTTCATTATTAAGCTCTAAAGCGTGTTTTACATAATTACGACCAATGCAAATAAATTTCATTTTTAAATATCATAAGATAATAACAAATTAATAATATGTATCCCGTTAACTATCGGGAACAATCTTCAATTTTCAATTTTACTTCTTCCCCCCTCGCAACCTCAACTGTGTAATCACCGTCTTAGTATTCGTTGCAAAATCGCCTTTCATCATCCAATCATAGTAAGAGGGTTCTGTTGTAAAGACGTCATTAACCAAACGTCCTTTATATTTTCCGAAATTAAATACTTCATCTCCCTTCTCATTAAAAACTATTCTTCCTGCCAAGTCTACATTTTTATTGATACTGCTGAATTGCGATAGAAAATCAACATCATTTTTTAACGTTTCGTATTTTTCTAATTGGGAAGTAAGCACTTCAAAAGTTGCATTGGTATCTGCTTCTGCAGTATGTGCATTGACAAGGCTTTTGTTACAATAAAACAAATAAGCGGCTGCAAGAGTGCGTTGCTCCATTTTATGGAAAATATTTTGCACATCAATAAGTTTCCTGCTGCTTAAATCGAAGTGGATATCACACCTCGTAAATTCTTCAATAAGCATTGGAATATCAAATTTATTTGAATTATATCCGGCCAGATCACAACCTCCGATAAAAGAATTTAATTCTTTAGATAAATCACAGAATGTTGGACACGAAGCTACATCCTTATCATAAATTCCGTGAATCTTTGAAACCTCATCCGGAATAGGTATAGTCGGATTTATTCGAAATACCTTTGAATCTTTTTTCCCATTTACGGAAATTTTCAGTAAAGCTATTTCAACAATTCGATCGCTTCCAATATTTAATCCCGTTGCTTCTATGTCAAGAAAGACAAGCGGGCGCTTTAAATTTAAATTCATGGTTTATTTGGATGACTTTACTTTTATATTTCTTTTAATTTCTATAGGAGGGTATGCATTGCTAACTACTATTTCTTCAGTATAAGGTAAAAAATTATAACCTTCTGCATGCAAAGTATATTCTCCAGGTTTTACAGCAAAGACAAACTGAAATGTTGCAGTAACAGGACGATATTCGGAAAGTTCAAATGTCTTTTTATTTTCCAAGGTAACTTTTGTTATTTCAATTTTTCCACCAAGACCAGTTATAGAACCTATTATCAGGTGGCAAAAAGAATGATTTAAGGTATCTAAAAATTCTACTTTATAAATGTCCCTTTCGCCGTAACCATCCGCTCTGACTGCTGAAACATAAGCAAACCTCTCATCACCTGTCAATGAAATAAATTTATTGTCATCAGCATCGTTTATAGGAAAACCAACGTTTACAGGTTCAAGCCAGTTTTTTAATGAATCACTCCAGTCAGAATAAAAAAGATCAAAACCTCCCATACTATTCCAGCCTTTGGAACTAAAGTATAATCTTTTACAATCTAAAGAAAGAAAAGGAATATCTTCATCATAGATTGTATTAATTGTATTTCCAAGATTAATTGCATTTCCCCATACACCATTTTTTCCTTTTTTAATCATCCAGAGATCCGTACCTCCGTACCCTTCTTTCCTGGTACTTGAAAAAAAGATAGTAGCTCCATCATTCGACATGCAAGCTCCGCCTTCATAAACATTTGAATTAATTTGTGGAAAAAGTAATTCAAATTTTTGCCACATTTTTCCTTT
>JANLOW010000274.1:0-1648 GCA_031366785.1 Bacteroidota bacterium
GAAGAAATCAATTACAGTAAATCACAGATTAATTATTTCGCAGGGTTAAGTTCGATTTGGCTGATTTCTGAAAAATTCAATCTAATGCTTGAATGCATTACCAATATAATTGCCAATCCTGATTATAATAATACAGATTCCTATACGAATACAACCATTCTCGCTCCTGCATTCAGATATGCCATCAATATTAAAAAACTACAGATTGTTCCCGGAATTTCAATACCATTTTCAATAGCAAAAAATTCAAAAACCGAAGTTGGTGGATTTTTTTATTTGTCTTTTGAACATGCTTATTGAATATCAATTAAAATTGTTTTTACACCTTTTTATTTTAATTATTTATATTTTTAACTGCAACATTAGATTAAATATTTCGTTTTTATAATATAAAAAAATTAAATGAAAAATATTTTCGCAGTATTTAAATTTTCAGTATTGATTCTTTTGTTTTCAATTAATGCTTTTTCACAGAAGAATTCCAACGTTTTAGAAAATAAATCATCTGAAAATATTTTTCAGGAGAATAGCGTAGAAAATCCTTGTATAACTGAAAAAGAATACGAAATTATTGAAAAACGAATTAGCGAAAATATAAAATTATTAAAAATTGAAAACAATCAATCTAAGAATTATAAGTCCGCATCAACTTTATTAGGTTGGCCATTGCAGGCAGATTCTAATTTAAATGATTGCAGTTATTACCATATATCAGCTTACGTTGATCAGAATACAACAACGGGAGCTTTTCAGGATTTTAATTGCGGTACAAACACCTATGATGGCCACAGAGGAACGGATATTTCCACATGGCCTTTCAATTTTATTAAAATGGATAGTAATTATGTAAAAGTAGTTGCTGCCGCTCCTGGTATTATTTTGGATAAACATGATGGAGAATTTGACAGAAATTGTGTTGGTGTCGGTAGTAATGTTACAGCGAATTATATTATGATTCAACATACAGATGGTTCTGTTGCTTTGTATTGGCACATGAAAAGCGGGAAAGTAACAACTAAAGGTATTGGCCAGCCGGTAATTGCCGGAGAATACTTAGGCATCGTCGGCAGCTCCGGAAGTTCTTCCGGCCCTCATCTACATTTCGAAGTATGGAATGGAAACTCAGTTGCAAATCGAATTGACCCCTATTCAGGTTCTTGTAATACTTTAAATGCTACTTCGTGGTGGACAAATCAAAAACCAGCTAAAGAAACTTCTATTGTAAAAGTTTCCGTGAATACAACAGACGTTGTTATTCCTGCTTGTCCGGCCAGTGAAATATCGAATGAAAGTTCACTTTTTCATATTCCATTTACAGGACCTGGCCTACCTGCCGGGTATGCAAAATTTTATATTTTCATAAGAGATGAAATAAATGGTTTAACAGGAAATATGAGCATTCTTAAACCGGATGGATCAACCTACCTTTCATGGACGTATACCAGTACATCAGATAATAAAACCAGAATGTGGGGATGGTCTAAAGTATTACCGACAATTTCCGGCACTTATACATTTACTGCAACTTACAATGGAATCACCTGTTCAACTTTGTTTAATATTGACAATCCAACCGGAATAAAAATTCCGTTTTCAATTTCAGATATTATTATAAAACCAAATCCTTCCAATGGAAATTTTTCCATAG
>JANLOW010000298.1:0-3927 GCA_031366785.1 Bacteroidota bacterium
GAATTTGTTCAAAGTCTCGACGACTGGCGTAGGTACCTTGCTGTAAGTATAGCTCACAACAATCGTAAATTAAATGACGAAGAAATAAATTTTGCCGTTCAGCAGACTATCGACCGTTTAATTTTTCTTCGTTTTTGTGAGGACCGCTCTGTAGAGCCTTACGGACAACTGCAAAAAGCTGTTTCGAAAGGTGATTCATACAAAAACCTGTTCGATCTTTTCAAGCAAGCTGACGACAAATACAATTCTGGTCTTTTCGATTTTGAAAAAGATACGATAACACCAAAATTAAAGATTGACAATAAAGTTATCAAATCCGTAATCGACGAACTTTATTACCCATTATGTCGATACGAATTTTCTGTAATGCCTGTGGAAGTTTTAGGAAATGCTTATGAGCAGTTTTTAGGAAAGGTAATACGGATTACACCGGCACGCAGTGTAAAGATTGAAGAGAAACCCGAAGTACGAAAAGCCGGTGGTGTTTATTATACACCACAATACATTGTCGAGTACATTGTAAAAAATACGGTAGGAAAACTGATTGATGGAAAAACCCCGGCTGAAATTGAAAAAATAAAAATCGTTGATCCAGCTTGTGGAAGCGGTTCTTTCTTAGTGGGTGCTTTTGAACATTTGCTCGACTATCATATTAACTGGTATCATAAAAATCTATCAGCAACACAAATAAAGAAGGGTGATAAATTTACTCCACTTGGCACATTAACCACACACGAAAAAAAACGCATTCTCCTCAGCAATATTTTTGGCGTTGACCTCGACGCCAATGCCGTTGAAGTAACCAAACTTAGTCTTCTTTTAAAATGCCTGGAAGGTGAAACAGAAGCATCTATCAAACAACAAATGACTTTATTTCACGAACGAGTGTTACCAGATCTGGATAATAACATTAAGAGCGGGAATAGTTTGATTGATACGGATTTTTATGATGAATTTGATTTGGGTTATGAAAGAAAAATAAAGCCATTTTCATGGACAAAAGGTTTTCCAGAGGTGTTTAAGTCGAGAAAGGAAGATGAAACTGAAGAATTTAAAAAACAATTTGATTTGGTAAAGCATCAAAATGAAAATTTAAAATCCAAATCCAATCAGTTAATTAAAAAATATCAAAGCAAAGTCGAAGAACCAATAATTAAAATTGAAACTCCTGGTGGATTTGACATTGTTATTGGAAATCCTCCTTACGGAGCATTGTTTACAGATGAAGAATTAAGTTATTTTAAAACAAATTATACTACATCAATTTGGAGAGGAGAAAGCTATCTTCTATTTGTCGAAAGGGCAATAAAACTTATGAGAAAAAATGGATTGTTAGGTGTTATAATTCCTGATACTCTATTAAATTTAGGATTCACACAATCATTAAGAGATTTTTTATTAAAAAACTCTGAACTTTCTCAAATCGTTAGTTTACCATCTAATGTATTTTCTGGAGCAACAGTTGATACGATTCTTTTATTTACAGAAAAGAAAATTAAAACAACAGAATTCCACGATACCAAAGTAAATGTAAATATTTTCAATAAAAAAACTAAGATACAAATAATTTCCAACCCTGATCGAAATTTTATCGCCAATACAAATGATTGGTTTATTGGAAAAGCATTTAATCTTCAAAGCGATTCATCAGAACAAGCAATTATTTTGAAAATTGAAAATGGTAAAAGAAAAGTTGAAGAAATAGCTGATATGTTTTCTGGAATTAAAGTTTATGAGGTGGGTAAAGGTAAACCTTCTCAAACAGAAAAAGTCAGAGATTTAAAACCATTTACCTCTGAAAAGAAAGAATCAAAAGATTGGTCGGTTTTTTATGACGGAAAAGATATAGGAAGATACCAATCAAATTGGAATAGAAATAATTGGATTCAATATGGAAGTTGGCTTGCAGCCCCAAGGGAACCTGAGAATTTTAAAGGTGAAAAGATTTTAATTCGAAAAATTGTCGGCAAAACATTAATTTCAACATATATTCCGGAAACATCTTATTGTAATACACTCTTATTTGTTTTAAAGTTAAAAACAAAAATTAACTCATATAAAAGTATTTTAGGAATTTTAAATTCTACTTTAATCGGTTGGTATTTTCGAAATAAATTTCAGATAAGTGAGGGTGATACTTTTCCACAAATAATGATAAGAGACATCCTTCAATTCCCTATTCCCGAAATTAACTCTAAATCTGATGATGAATTAAATAAAAATGTTGATTTGATTATAAAACTATACGAAGAACTAAAGAAAGCGAAACTTCAATCCCAAGTCGGCCAGATAAAACAACGCATCGACCACAGCGAAGAAAAAATAAATCAATTAGTTTATGAGTTGTATGAGTTAACGGATGATGATATTAAAATTGTAGAAGTTGAGAAATGAACTCTGACTTAGATTTTACAAAAAGGGTAGTTGAACGAAAAGTATATATAAACTGGAGAAGTTTTGTTTCAGAAATTGAACAGAGAAACAATTTGGAGAATTCCATTTTTAGAGGGCAATCTAATTTTGATGTTAAGTTGAATGATAGTCCAACAGCAACTAATGATGAATTTAAGATATGGCGGATAAAATCTACTTTTTGCAGACAAAATCGAATAACCTCATTCAAAATGAAAATGCTAAAACATCTTAAAACTGATAAGTGGGAAGAAATCATTTCGAAATTTGAGCATATTAATGATAAGATGGTTTTGGAAAAGATTAATTTACTCGAACGAATTCAGTATTTTCAACATTATAAAATTGCAACACCATTAATTGATTTCACAAAGGACTTCAACATTGCTCTTTATTTTGCCACCAATGAAATTCAATTTGGAGATTCTAGATCACCAAATGGTGAATATCCTAATTGTTTTTTTAATATTATTGAGGTTAACACGAAGATGTTGACCGATATTTATTGTCTTAAAAAGCTTGAATTGACGGATATTAATTCATTGGATTTAAATAACTTTGAAAATAATGGTACAACTTTCTTTCTTCATCTGAATCCGCCAAACACTTATAATGCTAATTTTAATTTGAAAATACAAAAAGGAGTCTTTATCTATTTAGAATCTCCTTTTTCTTTTGAAGAATTTATTGGTATGCAAAATATAAACGAAAATAAGCCAAAGCCTATTACTTATCATTTAATTCCCTATAACTCTATTTCAAGCTTCAGTCATAATTATAATTCAAATAATCAATCAGATCAATTGATTAATTATTTGAGGGAGAAGAAATGTTTAGGTTATAACTTATTCAACGATCTTCAAGGTTTGAAATTTGATTTAAATTTTATTAATTCATTAAATTGAATCAAGAAACTCAATGAGCATTTCCCTCCGCATAAAAGATTGCATCGACAATCATGAAAAGTATGTTACCATCATGGCTTCATTACCTGATAAGGAACTGGCAAAGAAGCTTAGTTTGGTACATATACAAATGGAACTTGCCGAGAAAAAAAGAAATACAGCTTCGTTGGAGTTACTTGAAATCTGGCACCATCAAATTATAGAAGCTCGCATTTATAAGGCAGAAAATAAAATTCAGGATGCGCCCAATGATATTGAATTGGCCATTGCTGATATTGAAAGTTATGTAAACAAATCGGAAGATCGGTCGGAGATATTAACCGCTAAGGATGTTTCTGTAAAAAAAACTATTAACCAAATGGAACACAAAGAGGATGATAATCAGCTTTCTCTGTTTTAAATTGAGTCAAAAAAATAGATAATTCAGAAAAAAAGGGGGTTTGTTACCAAGCTAATAACTAATCAACGAATTAACTAACTTCTTTGTTTTTTCAAATAAAATATTACCTTTGCCGTCCGTTTTTGAAGCAAATTAACATACTATGTTTAGAACATACCAACCCTCGACCCGCAAAAGAAAGAATAAACACGGTTTTCGTGAGCGCATGAG
>JANLOW010000334.1:0-3153 GCA_031366785.1 Bacteroidota bacterium
ACCAGTTCTTCAACCGTAGGATGTTTAACTACCACTGTTTTTACATGGAGAGCAACAGATGCCTGCGGTAATTTTGCTGAATGTAATCAGGTATTTACTTCGATCTTTGATATAATTAAACCTGTAATTACATGTCCGGAATCAGTCACCCTTCCATGCAATACAATACCAGTTCCAAACGCTGCACTTATCGCTGCAACAGACAATTGTGGAATACCTGATATCACATATCGTGGAACAACCGTTTCACTTCTGATTGGATGTACATTTCGATATACTCAGACATGGAGAGCGACGGATGCCTGTGGTAATTTTGCTGAATGCGAACAGGTATTTTTTGTTGACATTGACCTGGTTCCACCAGTGATCAAATGTCCTGATCCGGATACTCTTTGTAACGTAACTCCAACACCAAGTGCATCCGTGATTTCTGCTACTGACAATTGCGGGTTTGCTGAAATCACATATGTGGGAACTACGACTTCAACAGTGGGTTGTGTTACCATATATAATTTTACATGGAAAGCAACTGATGATTGCGGAAATGAGGCAACCTGTGTTCAGGTAATCTATGTTATTAATGATCTGATTGATCCTGTAATTCATGATTGCCCAAATCCTCAGAGCGTCCCTAATGATGAAGGACTTTGCGGCGCGTTTGTTTCATGGACACCGCCAACAGCAACAGATAATTGTGGCATGCGATCTTTTACCAGTAATTATGCACCCAATAGTTATTTCCTTGTAGGAACAACTACCGTTACTTATACAGCCATTGATCTTTGTGGTCATGTAACAACATGTTCATTTGATATTTTAGTAGAAGACCTGGAACCTCCATGGAATATGCATTGTCCAGGAGTAATTATCAAGGATAATGACTTAGGTTTGTGCAGCGCCGTAGTAACTTGGAATGCTACTGCAACGGATAATTGCGAAGTTGCAAGCATTGTAAGTGTCCCTGCATCTGGAAGCGTATTTCCTGTTGGAGTAACACCTGTTATAGTTACAGCAACGGATATTTATGGAAACACATGGACTTGTACTTTCAATGTGCATGTAAATGATAAAGAAAAACCGGTTTTTGTAAATTGCCCGGGGCCTTTAAATTTGAACACTGACGTAAATAAATGTACAGCATTTTCTTTTGTTGCTGTACATATTCCTGATGCAGTTGATAATTGCGAGATCGATAATGTAGAACTAATAACACCCCTCATCCTGGATTTTCCTGTAGGGATTACAATTGTCAAATTCAAAGCAACTGATATTCATGGCAACTTTCAAATTTGTACCATTACTGTAACAGTTATTGATGATGCTCCGCCGGTAATAAAAAATTGCCCGAAAGACATTCGTGTGAACACTGACCCTGGAACATGTAAAGCAAAAATTACCTGGGTAGAACCCACGGCTACTGATAATTGTCACATACTTTCATTCACAAGTAACTTTCATTCGGGCGACGATTTTCTTTCGGGGGAATATATTGTTATATATACAGCGACAGACATTCATGGTAATATTTCAACATGCATGTTTATTATAGATGTGGATGATGTTGAAAAGCCTTATATACTTTCTCATGACATTGTTACCTGCGATTCAGTGGTTTTTTACGATTTCATTATAGGAGATAATTGTATGCTTGACCATTTTTTTTATATTCCACCTTCCGGTTCTGTTTTCCATCCCGGAACAACAACAAAGGTTTATGTTGAAGCATGGGATAACCACAATAACAGGGAATTTAAATACTTTGATGTGACTGTTCTTGTTCCGCCATCAGTAATCGACAGTGTAAAAGCATCAAGCAATGAAATTTGTCTTGGTGATAGGATTACTTTAACCGTTTACTTTGATACATTAGGCACAGGAGGAGTTTTAAAGTTGTATAAAGATTTTTGCACTCAGCTTTCTGCGGTTGACAGTTCCGTAATTGCTGATAATTCCTGGTCATTAAAAGTAAAACCTACTGTCACAGGTGTTGTCACTTACTATGCAAGAATTGAAGGATACTGCGATACGACAGATTGTTTTCCTATAACAATTACAGTAAACCCGTGTCCGGTTATTTTACAAACAAGCATTTTTCTCGATGGTTACTATCTTGGTGGCGGATTAATGAGCAACTGTTTAAACATTACAGGATTTTCTGTTGATCCATTAGACGCCGATTCAATATTCATAAGTGCAATGGATGCTAATCCGCCGTATCCGGAAGTCGATCGTCAACCAGGAATTTTAAAAACGAATGGATATGTAACAGTTACTTTTGGTACTGCTGTAGTCACAGGGAACAGCTACTATCTAAAAATTAATCATAGAAATTCTGTAGAGACCTGGAGTAAAGTGCCGGTGTTGTTGACCACTTCAACCACGTATTTATTTTCTTCAGCAGCTACACAGGCTTATGGAGATAATCAGATTACCACCTTTGATAACGTGGGTTATGCTATTTTTAGCGGAGATATCAACCAAGATAAAGCAATTGATATTTCGGATTTCCTTGAATTAGATCCGCATATTCAAAATGGAGATGGTGGATATATTGTTTATGATATAAACGGTGATGGAGCAGTGGATATATCGGATTTTCTATTATTAGATCCTAATATTCAAAATGGTATAGGTGCAGCAATTCCATAAATAAATTCTTTGTATGATTATATTTTTTAATAAACCGTAAAATGTAATTTTGGTAAATACCAATAACTAGTAAGCGAATTGTATTTTAAAAAAGACTATCTCAAAAGGTAGCCTTTTTTATTTTGTGAAAAATATGGTTAATAGCATTAAAAAGAAATTTCGATATTGATGGTTTATTTTGTTAAAAATGTCTTTTATAAACAAAAACATCCTCAGACAAAAAACCAACGTTTAATAATACCGTTTTATTAGGAATGTCATAAAAATAAAATAGATTTACTATTAATTTTTTTGGTTTTTATTTTAAAGATAGATTTATAAATGTCAAACAAAAGAAGTGATAAAAATAAAATCAGGAAGCCCGTATTCCTGAAAATTGAAACACCAACAAACGCTTTTTCGACGTCAAAATTTATTTGGATAGGCGCCATACTTCTATTAACACTCATTGCTTTTTATCCTTCCATTAATTGTGCATTTATTAATTGGGATGATCAGTTTTAT
>JANLOW010000360.1:0-4452 GCA_031366785.1 Bacteroidota bacterium
TGAAATTTATTTAAATTCAATTTCTCATGACAACAACTTTTTTTGTTTGACACATATCATCTGAAACAATAGTTATAAAATAAATGCCATCATCAACTTTGCTTTCCGTATTGTTAGTTGCATCCCATAAAAGTTCATTAATTCCAGTAACTATATTTTTATTGCTAATATTTTTTATTTCCCGACCTTCTATATCACTAATTATTAAAGAAACATTTTTTGAAGACGTGAGCTTAAAAGAAAGAACGGATTCATTTGAAAAAGGGTTTGGACTAATCTGAAAATCTAATATTGAATTTGAAATTTCTTTTACATTAACTGTTGAACTTAATTTTACAATCCAATAATCTAAATCTCCATGATTTCCTGTTACATCTCCATCGTTTGAATCTGAATACCCTGCAACTATAAAACCTCCATAAATGGTCTGTTGAATACATTTTGCAAAATCAGACCAATATCCACCTAATGACTTTTGCCACTCAATAGACCCAGTAGTATTTAATTTAACAACCCAATAATCAGAGATATTCCTTGATCCGTGATGCCCGGTTACGTCACCGCTATTGGAGTATGAATTACCTGCAACGATATAACCTCCATCAAATGTTTGCCGGATAGAATATGCATAATCATCATCAATTCCCCCCAGCGACTTCTGCCATTCTATAATACCAGTACTATCTAACTTAACAATCCAATTGTCATCTTCATTTAGTGTTCCATGATGTCCTGTTACATCACCATCGTTTGAATCAGAATTTCCCGCAACAATATATCCCCCATCAATAGTTTGTTGGATGGAATATGCTAGTTCATATCTAACACCTCCTAATGACTTCTGCCATTGTAAATTTCCTGTATTATCCATCTTAACAATCCAAAAATCAACTGCCCCATGATTTCCTGTTACATCGCCATCGTTTGAATCGGAATATCCCGCAACAATATATCCTCCATCGATGGCTTGTTGAATTGAAGTTGCATCATCAGACCAATATCCCCCTAACGACTTCTGCCACTCAATAAAACCCAAGTTATCTAATTTTACAATCCAATAGTCGGATCCGTTATGATTTTCAGTTACATCGCCATCAAAAGAGTTATTCCATCCAGCAACAATATATCCTCCATCGACGGTTTGCTGAATGGAATATGCTAAATCGTTGCCTGTACCACCCAAAGATTTCTGCCATTGTAAATTTCCGATATTATCCAGCTTAACAATCCAATAATCGTAGTAAAAAGTTGTTCCATGATTTCCTGACACATCGCCATCATTTGAATTAGAATAACCGGCAACAATATATCCGCTGTCGGAAGTTTGTTGAATAGAATTAGCCACTTCATTATAAATCCCACCAAATGACTTTTGCCATTGTAGGTTTCCAAAACTATCTAGCTTAACTATCCAATAGTCAGAGTAGCTATTTGTTCCGTGATGTCCTGAAACGTTACTATCGTTTGAGAAAGAATTTCCGGCAACAATGAATCCTCCATCGAAAGTTTGTTGGATAGAATTAGCCCAATCTCCATTTGTTCCACCAAAACATTTCTGCCATTCAATTGAAGGCTGTGAGTAACTAAAATAAGAACTTGAAATAATGAATAAAATAAAAAGAATAAATTTTCTCATAGTTTTACGAATTTCTTATTTACTCCTTTTGTCGTGTTAATGAAATAAATTCCCGGAGGAAGTAAGTTAACATTTATTCGCATGGAATTTTCATCTGCCAATTTCTCCAATATTATTTCTTTCATAATAATACAAATAATTAGCTTGGATTCCAATCGCAAAAAATGTCTGGACCTTGAAAGTAAGGATTAAAGGATTTTCTTGATGGAATAGAACAAATGCAATTACTTGGCTAAAAAATGTCTGAACCTTGAAAGGAAGCATTGAGGGATTTATTTGATGGAGCAGATCAAATGCAATTACTCATTTCCACAATGGAACACGGATGAAACGCATCTTAGGGATTAGCACGGATTAAATCGATGTGAAACTGTTTAATAATTTCACTTAAAAGTTTCACTTAAAATTTAATTCATTTTAATATGCTCAAATTCCATTTCTAGTTTTTCATTGTTTTGAAAAGAATAATTTTTGTTTTCCAAAAGTTTTTTTACCTGATTTATTCTATCATCAGTTAAAGGATGTGTACTTAGAAATTCCGGCATTTGAATGCTTTCGCTTTTTTTGAGAATATCAAATAACTCCGACATGCCATGTGGATCGATTTTATTTTTTATTAGTACTTCAAATCCTTGCTTATCTGCTTCCCTTTCAAATGATCTTGAATAAGATAAATTATTTATTTTGTTTGCATTATCGGCAAGAACAGCCATAATCCCATTAATATCTGATGTAATTATAGAGATAATTAGAAAACCCGAAACACTACGACACAAAGCTCGCATGGAATGTCGATTAGTTACATGAGTGGCCTCATGGGAAAGTAATGCGGCAAGTTGAGAATAGGAGTTGATTTTGCTAAGAATACCTGTGTATATAATTATATTTCCATCGGGCAGTGCAAAAGCATTAACTTCCTTTGATTTTATAACAGTGAAGTTTAAATTTTCAGTCGTATTGAAATTTATTCTTTCAGCAAAACGTTCAATGGCCTTGGTACGATTGCTATCGATTGTTTCTATTAAAATAATATTTTCATAAACCGATTTTCCAAGAGCTTTATCATAAGAAACCGGTAAAAGGGTTACTGCTTTTTCAGAAAGCCAGGGAATAAAATAAAAGTAGGCAAGCGTAATCAGTCCAATCAGGAAAAATGCAAGGCTAATATGAAATATACTTCCAGCCTTTACCAGACGATTGTAAATACCTGTTCCACCTTTTGGGTTGAAATGATTGAAAAACTTTTCTTTGAAATCTACATCGTCAATGGTTAATATTTTTTGAACTTGATGAATATGCCTTATGTTGATTCTGTTTCCAACTTTATCAGCAACGATTTCATTAAACCTCCATTCGATTTCATTAACCTCATTCGAAAAGAAAATTATTGAGCTAATGTCATTATTAAAACCTACCGATACTTCATTTGGTTTTGAAGAAATACCATCAAAATATATTCCATTAACAACCTCTTGCATTATATTACGAATCCAAAATCAAGCATGTCGGTTAAATCTTCTCCGGTTGCATCATTGTAATCTACTTCCGTTTGTGAGATTAAACTCATTTTTATATCGCCGGAAAATGAAACGTTAGAGAAGATAAAATTAAGAGAGCGGCAAACAATCCATGGATAGGCGAGTCCTAATGTGAAAATAAATAATAAAACATTTGTTATTAATAAGCCTGCAATTTTTCCTCCTGTTGCTAAATTTGAAAGAGAAATTTTTCTGTTATTTTGTTCATCAACCAATGATAAATTATTTAAATAATATTTCATTATGTCTTTTTGCCACCAGAAAAAATAAATTCCAAAGGTTACGAGTGTTAATAAATACCCTTTAAGATTTAAAAAAAAGTAGTCGCCACCTTTTCCATTATAAGCAAATCTAAGTGATCCGAGCCTGACATTATTCAACAAATAATTTCGCAAATTCATTACAAACCATGCACCATATATGCCAAATGTTATAATTGTAAGAACTACACCTTTTATATAAATACCAAATAATATTTTTCTGTCACCTCTATATCCCATTCTTATACCACCCCAGCTTGTGCGCGACATTCGATAACGATAAGAGCCATGAATTGCCAATGGCAAGATGCAAACAAAGCTGCATAAAAAAATGATTGATGCAATTAAAATCATTTTCAAAAAAATCAGATAGATATAAATACCATAAACAATTGTTAGAATTAATACAGCTTTTATAAATCCTTTAAACATTTCCCTACCGGTGCCATGAAAAGCAAATGGAATTTTATTAAATTCTGTTGCACTATATAAATATTGCAACTTACGCGCTTTCGCCCAGGGATAATAAAGTCCCAAAGTTATTACAGTCAACAGCCAGTTTACTATGACAATCGTAAAATATTCGCCTCCATTACCCTTAAAAGAAATTTCATATTCTTCAGAAGGAGTTACCGGATCAACAGAAGTATTATATGTTTCCATAGATTAATTTTATTTATATTAAAATTTTATAAAAGGCAAATTGAAAAATCTATCAGGTAATTCAATTTGTATGTAGGAACAAAAATTTAATCTATCATCCGGATCAATTAAAGCTAATCGGAGTTTTCAAATTATAGTAAAAAGAATTCTTCCTGAAAGAAGAGGACTAAATAATTGCGGGATTTATTTTCCCAAATCATCAAAATTTACATCGCTGTACGAAGAACTATCAGCAGGGTTTGTATCCGGCGCTGAATGGTTTTCACCTTGTGCCGGGTGTTCGAAGGGTTTTAATGTTCCTACATGATTAATGGCTTCGTTTAAACCATCAACAAATTTTTGAAAATCTTCTCTG
>JANLOW010000370.1:0-3814 GCA_031366785.1 Bacteroidota bacterium
GATGATGAAGAAGCCTATAAAAAAAACATTAAGGAAGAAGTAGATGAGCAATTTGGTAATATGAATAAAAGTAATTTATATCTGGCGAAAAAAAGTTTGCGAAAAATTCTCAGGACGATTAATAAATTTATAAGATATTCAGGTAATAAGCAGACGGAGGTAGAGATGCGGATTTACTATTGTAGTAAACTAAAATTATCAGGAATAGAGATTGTTAAAAGTCAGGTGTTAACAAATCTGTTTGAGAATCAAATAAAAAAAATCGAAAGCGCACTTTCAAAATTTCATGAGGATTTGCAATTTGATTATAGAAAAGAATTAGAAGATTTGGGCTTGTGATGTTTTTTCAATGACTTTTATCTTTGCGGAACTTTGCGTAAACCTTCGTGGATCTTTGTGGTTAAAAAACGACTGCTTATTTAACCGCAAAGATCCACGAAGGTTTACGCAAAGTTTTGTGAAATCGAATCATCCAATCATTTATCACCGATAATAATTGGTGAGCTACCTTTCCCCATGATAATCACCTTTGCATTTGGTGAAAGAGCAATTTCTTTTTGTGCTTTAATGTTTTCATATTGCAGCAGCTTGTCGGTTAATTCGCTATTAACGATTCGTTGATAGTCGGCAATACCTTGGGCTTCGACACGTTTACGTTCAGCTTCTTGTTTTTCTTTCTGAAGAACAAATTGCATTTTCTGTGCATCCTGTTCGGCATTAATTTTCGATTCTATTGCCGCTTTTACTGATGCAGGTAATGTGATATTTCGCACAAGCAATTGTTCTAAAACCAAGCCACGCGATTTAAAATCTTTTTCTATGCTTTCAGAAATTTTAACCTGGAATTCATCGCGTTGTTTAGAATAAAGATTAACGGCATCATAATAAACTGCATTATCACGAATTTTGGTTCGTGTTATCGGGCGAACGATAATATTTTTATAATCCAAACCGATTTCCCTGTAGATACGAGGAGCTTCGGATGGAATTACACTATACAATATTGTAAGATCAATAATTACCTCAAGGCCATCTGCTGAGAGAACCCGAATAGCATCATCTCCCGTTTTATCACCCTCTGTTGCAATGGACGACATGGTATAATTTTGTGTTTTGATATCGATATCGTAAACATCAACAAATGGATTTATAAAATTAAGTCCGCTGGTTAAAACACGTTCCTGGACTTTTCCAAATAAAGACTGAACACCTACATGTCCTGCATCGACTTGTTTGATAGTTGAATTTGCTAAACCAACGACAGCCAATGCCAAACCGCCCAATCGAACTATTCTTACAATCCCGGGAAGGTGTGGAAATAACTCAGAAGCATTTTTTGCGAAAGCAAATAATAATAGGCCAATTATAAAAAGAGTCATGTTTTTTTTACAAATGTAGAAAAGCTTTTGAGTAAAGGCGAATAATTATTTATCCCTGAAAGCTTAGATAAACATCAAAAAACAATTAAAGTAAATTAAAAGAAAAAATTATCTATGCGGCAATTCTCTGTCCGACTAAAATCATTGGTTCATCAGAAAGAACTTCGGCCCTGTGTAATGCTTTTCCCGGGACAAAAACGATATCACCTTCACGGTAAAAGCCAACGATACCATTAATAGTAACAGAACAATGACCCTTCAACATAAAAAGATATTCATCTTCGTTTTCGTGCGACTCTTCTACAACAGCGCCTTTATTTGCCCATGCAATATATGTTGTGAGTTTTTCATTTCCGGGCAAATCGAGTAAATAGACATCACCATAATTTTCGGGCGGACGAATGTTGTTGTCGGAAATATATTTTATCCACTCGGAAACAGTAGAATCAGAATTTAAACGAGGAGGGAATTGAAGTTTTTTATCCGGAGCATTCTTGTTTAATACAGAATTAATGATTTTATCTTTAAGTAATGCAGGTGGATTTTTCGAAGATGCAAAAGCATAATTATTTAAAGTTTCGTGAACGGATTCGATTTCATCACGGACTTCTTTACTTTCGCGAGAAAATTTTTCAACGAGTTTTATTTCATCTTGTGAGGCCAGACCCAGACAATATACTTCTAAGATACCGCTGGAGATAAAATCTTTTATTTCCATGGCCATGAATTTTTACGTTGAATACTTACAGCCTCGTGTAGAATTTTTTTTATTTTCATTTCATCCATTCCTGTCAAATTTGCAACATCATTAATTGTCTTTCCTCCAAATAGGACGAGGTCAAGGATGTTTTTTTGATTGTCATTTGTTAAATGTTCTTTTTTGTGGGTGTTTTTAAAAAGAAGGGAGTTGATAGAAGATTTATCAGTTATTTCAGTATCAACGGAAAATAAGGGTTTCTGGTTTTGGAAATTAGTAACTAATTCCATTTTTTTCCCGGCAAACGAGTGTAGGATATTAATCAGCCATAAAGAAATGGTTTGATTTGATTCATCAAATAAAGAGCCGTTTTTATAGATAAAATAAATAGCATCCTTCACCACGTCTTCCGCTTTTGTTTCACTTTTCAACATTTTTAAGGCAATACCATATAATACAGGTGCAAAATGATCATATATTGCTTCAAGAGTAACAGGATCTTTTTTCCGAAGCAAGTCCAGGATTTTTTTTAGATCGCCGGTATGTTTTGTAATTGTATCCACTTCCCGAATTAATATTCAAAGAAAAGAATAATTATGGCTATTCAGAAACAAAATTTAGTGTAAACAAAATGGTGTATGTTGCGAAAAACAGGGGAAAAAGGTCTAATGCGTTAATTTAAAAACGGTATGCGAACTAAATTGGCAGAACAATAAAATAGAGGATTCAAAAAATTCAATGGAACTTTAGCAAAGGGCCTTCGTTTACCTCTATTAGAATTTGAAAGAGTATCTTTGCGCAAAATTAAATGACATGACCAGGAAAAAAGGAATTTACGACATAGTTTTTTTCACCACAAAAAGTAAATCGGAAACCACGATAACCGGAGCCAATTGGAAGCAAATTCAGGACAAGCTGAATGTAGATTATAAAGAATTTATGAGTGTAAAAGATGTTGAACACACCACAGAACCTTTTTTCAAGGTAGTTACGAGTGAAGTAACTCCGGGAGCAGTCAAAGAGAAGGAAGAATATTTTTACACCAAAAAGAAATAAGGAAATACTATTTTCATTTAAACGATAGAAAAGCATAGCAGACACCACCATGCATAAAAGGGAAATAAAAATTATGAAAAAAGTAAAGGTAGCAGATGGAGAAGTAGAAATCCGCGAAAAGAAATACCATTATGAATTTTATTCTGATAATGAAAATGTTTTTGTAAAAATCTATCATCCGGGGAAGAATGGAGATGTAACCCAGTTTCAAAGAAATGATAAAATAAATTTGAAAGCCGATATGGATAATGCAATGGAGAATAATGGAATGTTTAAATAATAAATTCAAAGAAGAATTTTTTCAAAACAGTATTATTAAAAAGTGAATAAGGGATTTTTATATTTTATTTTTTGATAAATAATTTTATTAAGCCGCAATTAATTATTCGATTTTAATTTAAGTCATGGTTTTTTCTATTTACAAAAAACGCATTCAGGAAATTGAAAAACTACAATTGCCGAAGGAACGAACTTTTCTATCTTTGCGCCTCAAATTACAGGAGAGATGTCCGAGTGGCTGAAGCCGAAGGTCCTGCAAGGAGCTTTTGGATTAAACGATCAAAACGGTGCGAATTAGAAACAAATAATACTAAGGAGAGATGTCCGAGTGGCTGAAGGAGCACGCTTGGAAAGCGTGTGTACTCCAAAAGGGTACCGTGGGTTCGAATCCCACTCTCTCCGC
>JANLOW010000417.1:0-16893 GCA_031366785.1 Bacteroidota bacterium
ATAAAAACAAGCATCTATGAATGTATCATAAACGAAGCGGAGCCGAAAGATATAATTCTTAAGACGGAGACACCCAATTTGTTTCTTTTGCCATCTCATATTGATCTTGTTGGTGCTGAAATTGAAATGATTCATTTGCCGCATCGTGAAAAAAAAATGAAAGACGTTCTTGAGAAGCTTAAAACAGCGTATGATTTTATTATCATCGACTGCTCCCCTTCTCTCGGACTGGTGACAATAAATGCACTTACAGCTGCTAATTCTGTTATCATTCCCGTTCAATGCGAATATTTTGCTTTGGAAGGATTAGGAAAACTTTTGAATACAGTAAAAATAGTTCAAAGCTGGCTGAATCCTGATCTGGAAATAGAAGGTATACTTCTTACAATGTATGACAGTCGTTTACGTTTATCAAATCAAGTTGTTGAAGAAGTAAAAACGCATTTTCAACAAATGGTATTCGATACAATCATCCAGAGAAATACAAAACTTGGTGAAGCGCCAAGCTTCGGCCAAACGATTATAATGCATGATGCCAGCAGCAAAGGATCTGTGAATTATCTTAATCTGGCCCGTGAAATTTTACAAAAAAATAATCTGACTAAAATCAAAGAGGCAGATAAAAAAATTCCTGTAACTGATGACCACTAAACGAAGCGCACTTGGTAAAGGATTAAGTGCATTACTTGAAAATGCTGATACTGACGTTACTTCTAAAACGGGTATTGAAGGTGTTGTAGGATCTATTGCTCAGATTTCTTTAGAACATATAGAACCCAATCCTTTTCAACCGCGTACTTTTTTCGAACCTGAAGCGTTGGCAGAACTATCTGCATCAATAAAAGAGCAAGGCATCATTCAGCCTATTACCGTTCGTAAAATGGGATACGACCGTTACCAGATCATCTCCGGAGAACGCAGATTTAAAGCATCCAAGATGGCCGGTATGGAAACAATTGCGGCTTATATCAGAGTTGCCAACGATCAGGGAATGCTTGAAATGTCATTGGTCGAAAACATCCAGCGACAGAATCTGAATCCTTTAGAAATTGCTCTGAGTTATAAACGTCTTATCGATGAGTGTTCGCTCACTCAGGAGATGTTGAGTGATCGTGTCGGTAAAAACCGAAGTACGGTTACTAATTTTCTTCGCCTTTTAAAACTTCAACCACAAATACAGTCAGCCATTCGGAATGAAACATTATCCATGGGACATGCAAGGGCAATTATTGGTGTTGATGATGTTGGAAAGCAATTACTCATGTTCCGTGAAATAATCGACAAACACTTAAGCGTTCGTGAAGCGGAAAACCTGGCGAGGGAATTAGGAAATAAATCTTCGATTACCGGTAAAAGTAAAAAGGGTAAAGAAAATCTTTCTTTGGAATATAAGAAGATCCAGGAAGTTCTTTCTAGTCATTTTAGAAACAGGATACGTCTTCAGCGTACTCAGAAAGGAAATGGAAAAATAGTCATTCCATTTGAAAACGACGAAGACCTGAACCGTATACTTGAACTATTCAACTATTGAGAAAACATCCATGATGAATTTTTTCAAAAAAAAAATTATTTATTTTTTTTTGCACTTCTGTTATTTACAGGATACACATTAAAATTGCATGCTTCTGAAGGCGGAAACGATTCACTTACAATCGCTGCAAAAAAAAGAGCCAATAAAGCAGCTCTTATGTCGGCCGTATTTCCCGGACTGGGACAAATTTATAATGAAAAATACTGGAAACTTCCGATATTGTATGGGGGTACGACTGCCCTTATATATTTCATTTCAGAAAATAATAAAGAGTATAAAAAATTTAAACAGGCTATTATTTTAAGAAACGATAATGATTCAACAACAACGGATGGTTTTCCAAGATTTACAAACGAAGATCTTGCTGTTCGAAAAAATTATTATCGCAGAAACAGGGATCTTTCTTATATTTTTACAGGACTTTTATACACGCTGAATATTCTCGATGCATATGTTGATTCTCAACTGATGAATTTTGATATCAGCGATGATTTAAGTTTACACTCCGGAGGAAAAATCAACTATACTCACGATGGTTTAGCTGTTTTTTCATTTCAATTTGTTTTAAGTTTTAAATAATAAATTATGAAAATTGTTTTAATTGGATGTGGAAAAATGGGAACAGCAATCGAAGAACTTGCTTTAAAACATGGCCACGAATTATTTCTGAAAATAGACAGCGAAAATTGTAATGAAATTACTGCATCCGAAATTGCCGATGCAGATATTGCTTTGGAGTTTACGGCACCAGACGTTGCATACAGCAATGTAATGAAATGTTTTGATGCTAATATTCCGGTTGTGTGTGGAACGACTGGTTGGCGTAATCAATTAGAAGAAGTAGAAAACTATTGTATGAAAAATAACAAATCATTTTTTTATTCCACCAATTTCAGCATTGGCGTAAATTTATTTTATGAATTGAATATTTTACTGGCAAAACTTATGAATTCACAGCCTCAGTACGATGAAGTTCTTTTGCATGAAAGCCATCATGCAGGGAAACTTGATTCTCCCAGCGGAACTGCGATTTCACTTGCCAATCAGATAATTAGTCAAAACGGACGAATAAAAAAATGGGTAAACTATAAAACAGATGAGAATGTAAACCTTGGAAAAGACAGTGAAGGAGAATTACCGATTTTTTCAACCCGCGAGGAAGATATTCCGGGTACGCACATCGTAAAATATTTTTCAGATGTCGACGAAATCGAAATCATTCATAAAGCATTGAGTCGCGAGGGATTTGCCCTTGGTGCACTTACTGCCGCAGAATGGTTAAAGGGTAAAAAGGGGGTTTTCGGGATGAAAGATTTATTAAAAATTAATGTTTATAATTAACTTCCTATTAACCACTTTGTAAAACAAAGGGCTCTACATTTACACCTTCGATTTATAAAATCAAATGGCAAAATTCAAAATCAACTGGGACCTCATTAAGGATATTATTTTTGGTATTTTTACTCTGGGTGTCTGGTTTTTTCTAAAACCAAAACCGGGACAAAGAAAATCAGTATTCAGAGAGTGGGTAGATGCAATTATTTTTGCAGTCATAGCCGCTACTATCATCCGGACATTTTTTATCGAGGCTTATACAATCCCAACAGGTTCAATGGAAAAATCTTTGCTAGTCGGAGATTTCTTATTTGTAAGTAAAGTCAGCTATGGTGCACGAATACCTATGACGCCTTTATCATTTCCATTTGCTCATCATACAATGCCTTTATTTGGAGGAAAGTCATACCTCGAATGGATTAAGTTCGGTTATTACAGACTTCCCGGTTTTGGACATATTAAACATGGTGATTGTGTTGTATTCAATTGGCCGGCTGAAAATGAAGGCAGACCCATTGATAAAAAAGAGAATTACATAAAACGTTGTATAGGAACATCTGGTGATACAATTGAATTAAGAGAACGGGCCGTTTACATTAATGGAAAAGCAATTCCATTGCCGGAGTTTTCGCAATCTTCTTATCATGTAATGACTGATGGAACTGGTTTTAGCGAGCAAGCAGTACAAAGACTCGGACTTATTGATATCGAACCAATAAATCCTTTTGAATATAATTTGCATTTGACTAAAAAAAATGCAGATGATCTGGGTAGTTTCGGAAACGTAAAAAAAATAATTGCAAATACAGTTCCACCGGGAGTTTATCAGGATTTTATTTTTCCTTTTGATTCAAAATATAATTGGAATATAGACAATTTTGGTCCGCTTTGGATTCCTAAAAAAGGGGCGACAATAAGTATAAATTCTTCTAATATTTCTTTGTATCGTAAAGTTATCGGAGAATATGAAGGCAATAAACTTGAAGAGCATGAAGGAAAAATATTAATTAATGGTGAACCATTAAATGAATATACTTTTAAAATGAATTATTTTTTTATGATGGGAGATAACCGTCACAACTCTGCTGACTCTAGATTTTGGGGCTTTGTGCCGGAAGATCACATCGTCGGTAAAGCAGTATTTATCTGGATGAGTTGGGATACCAATGGAAGTTTCTTAAATAAGATTCGATGGAAAAGATTATTCCATGGTATTAGAGGAGTAGATTATTAAAAAGTTATCTCTCCACTTTCAATCTGCCTAACCACATTTTCAATAGCCTTATCTACGCCTTCAGGATCGTACTCATTTTTTAAGTCGTGTCCGAATAATTTAGCAACACCTTGTGCAAAAAAAGCATTAAGAGAACCTTTTAAATCTTTAATTAATTCATACGAAGTATGTCCCGTTTCGCGGTCAAGAAGTTTTATTAAGACATTGCCTTGATTGATGCTTAATTTTTTAATCTGATCTTCGAAATCTTTACGCACTTGCTCTTCCACATCTTTTCTATAATGCTTCTTTTCACGCTTAGAAGTCATCGTTTCCATCACCCTATTCATTTCATTTATCTTAACTGCGGCAAGTCGAGCATAGGGATAAACTTTTAAAACATTAAACCGAAGTCTGTAATAAGCCTGTAGATTTTTTAAATATTCAGGACTTGCAGAATCTGAAATACTTACCACTTGCAAATTGACGACAGGAACAGTATCGGCGCCTTCAATTATGTATGGGAGTCTATATCCATCCTTTACCTTTACAGGCTCCTGAGAAAACGTGTTTAAAACAATTAAAAGGATGAACATAAAAGAAGCAAAATAAATTCTGGTTATCATCTTATTTTATGCCTTGGTCGTTTGACAATTCTTAGTTAATTGTTAATTGTATTAATGCTAATACTTTTTGATAACGATTAAGAAATTAATCTTCTGAAAGCCTGTTCTTTTTCCAAACAGAAACATCTTTTAGTAAAGATTTATTATGAGAAGATGCAGAAGACAGTTCTTGAAATGATTTAACGGCAAGAATTGCAGCAATTTTCATCTCATCTTCAGAAATTATTTCAGGCAAACCCGGTTTAAAATATTTTTCGACAAAATGAGTGTCGAAATTTCCGGTTACAAAAGCTTCATGCTCCATTACAAAATTACAAAAACTTAATGTCGTTGTAACGCCGCTGATTTTATAATCCCTAATAGCACGTTTCATTCTTTCAATAGCTTCTTGTCTGTCTTTACCAAAAGTAATAAGTTTGGCAATCATAGGATCGTAATAAATCGGTATTTCCATACCTTCTTCATAAGCATCATCGACACGAACGCCGGGACCTTGAGGAATTTTGTACGTACTGAGAGTTCCGATATCAGGAAGAAAATTATTTTCAGGATCTTCTGCATATACTCTTACTTCAATGGCATGGCCGGTAATTTTTAAATCTTTTTGTTCAAAAGAAAGTTTCTCTCCTCGTGCAATTCGTATTTGCTCTTTAACAAGGTCAAGGCCGGTGATAAATTCTGTTACGGGATGTTCAACTTGCAAACGGGTATTCATTTCTAAAAAATAAAAATTATGTTTTTCATCGAGTAAGAATTCAACGGTTCCCGCACCGGCATAGTTGCATGCTTTAGTTATCTTTACAGCACATTCACCCATTTTATTCCTTAGTTCGGGTGTAAGCACAGAAGATGGTGCTTCTTCAATTACTTTCTGATGTCGGCGCTGAACACTACATTCTCTTTCAAAAAGATGAATTGCATTTCCGTGTGTGTCGCCCAATACCTGAATTTCTATATGTCTTGGAGAAGAAACATACCGTTCAATAAAAACAGCTCCATCACCGAATGATGATTTCGCTTCACTAATGGCAAGCTTTAGTTGTTCGGAAAATTCTTCTTTTGAATGAACAATACGCATTCCTTTTCCACCACCACCGGCAGAAGCTTTTATAAGAACAGGAAAACCAATTTTCTCAGCAATATTTCTTGCTTCATCAATATCATCAATAGCTTTTGCAGTGCCAGGAACCAAAGGAATATCATATTTATTTGCCGCCTCCTTCGCAGAAAGTTTACTTCCCATCATCCGCATAGAATCTCCTGATGGCCCTACGAATATTAACCCGGAGGCCGTTACGTTGTCAGCAAAAGAAGCATTCTCAGATAAAAAACCATAACCGGGATGAATAGCATCCGCTCCACATTGTTTTGCCGCACTAATAATTTTTTCACCTGCAAGATAACTTTGAGATGATGGTGCCGGACCAATAAAAACGGCTTCATCTGCATATCTGACATGAAGCGAATTTCGATCCGCTTCAGAATATACAGCGACTGTCTTAATTCCCATTTCTCGTGCCGACCGCATAATCCTAATAGCTATTTCTCCCCTGTTGGCAATAAGCATTTTTTTCATGAAACGAAGGTAAGGATTGTTTTTGTTTAGTGTTTATTGTATATAGCAATACAAAAATTATCTTTTTTGGAAATACGTTTTAAAATATAAGTAACTTTCAAAAATAAATTGCTTAATATATCTTATGGGAAAAATAATTAATCAGCGTATGACTGCTAAAATAGAAGGAGACTTTGTTGTATTTCTAATTGGCATGCGCATTAATAGACTTTGGAAATTACATAAATGGATTCCTGTTGCCATGGCAATGCCAAAAATGTTGAAAGAACTTTCTGAGAACGCTGAAAGCGGTTTCTTAGGTTTCCAGATTGCCGGCGCTTTGCCTCCATTTATCGTTCAATATTGGAAATCATTCGAACTTCTCGAAGCCTATGCAAAAGACAGAATGAGCCAACACTATCCAGCCTGGAAATCATTTAACATGAAAATAAAAAGCAATGGCGATGTGGGCATTTGGCATGAAACGTTTAAAGTTAAAGCCGGCGAATATGAATGCATTTACAACAATATGCCTAAATATGGCTTAGGAAAAGTCGGTGAATTGCAACCTGCTACCGGTAAGAAAGAATTTGCAGGTGGAAGAATATCAAATAAAACATAGAATAAATTTGCCTGTTTAAATCTATTTTTTGAAATTTATTAAGCAACATTACTATAAATAATATTGAAATAATATTGAGAAAAAAATTAGAGACGCAAATAAATGATAGGAGTCATAAATCATTTCCTATTTTACAAATTCGAAATATTGTTTTCACCTGAATTTTTTAATCAATTTTAAATTTCATTAACTGATCATTTAATTCTTCGAAAACATTTTTAAAAGCAAGTTTAAAACTACCACAATGATCACTTGCAAAAAAGACATTGCCGGGTAAAAATACTTTTACTTCAGCAATACAATTATTTACCTGACTATCTTTTTCATTTTTTAATATCAGCTCAAATTTTAAAATCCGGGTAAAAGAAGAACCTAGCATTTCTATATGGCTAATAATATAATTTAACAAATCGCTGTTGACTGTTGTGTCGAACGATTGCAGTTTCAATTGAATGTTATTTACATCAAATATTTGAATGTTGGTTTTTTTAAATTTTTTCATCCTATCCGATATTACTCCATTCAGGTATATAATTATCAGTAAAAATATATACGACTAAAGCGATATAGTAGGATAAAAATCATCCAAAAAAAAGATTAATATCATGTTAAAAAGTATAATCAGTATGAAATATGTTAAATAATAAAATGATTAATATTATATAAAAGGAATTAGTTTGCCGAGGAAACAAAAAACAAAGTTAAATTGTAGGTAAAACATATCCAATCAACCTGTAAAGTAGTTTAGCTAAGGTATACTCTGAAAGTATAGACCCTTCAACAGGAGCGCACTCCACAATATCGAATCCAATCACTTTTCTATTACTGCATACCAATTTTAAAAACTCCAGCGTTTCATTCCAAAACAAACCGTTTGGTTCAGCAGTTCCAACGGCAGGAATTACGGCAGGATCAAAACCATCGGCATCTATTGTTAAATAAACGTATTGTGGTAATTTGTCCAAAGCATCTTTCATCCATGAGGGATTTTTTCGAATATGGTGCGCATAAAATGTATTTATTTGATTTGATGAACGAATCAGTGCCGCTTCTTCACTACACTGGGCACGTATTCCTATCTGCACCATTGGTATCCCCAAATCATAAATCCTTTTCATAACCGAAGCATGAGAATAAATATTATTATTATAGGATTCCCTTAAATCAGAATGTGCATCAATTTGTAAGACCGCAAGGTCCGGATATTTTTTCCGGTGTGACCGAACAAAACCATTAGTTACTGTATGCTCTGCTCCCACTGATATTACATATTTACCATCACTTAGCAATGAATCTGTTTCCTTCTCTATCAATTTTATTGCTTCTTCGTCAACTTTCCCATTAAAATCAATAGCTTTAAGTGTTGCTATTCCACATTTTTTATATGTTTCAACATCCAGCTCTTCATCATAAAATTCGACAAAATGAGAAGCATTGATAATTGCCTCCGGTCCTTTTGCTGAACCTGCTATATAGGAAGATGTATGCTCGTAAGGAACCTGCTGAATTACAAATCTCGATTTTTCATACGAACATAATTCAGGTTCAGGAATTGCCAGAAATGTTTTATCGTTGGGAAGTGTTTTCATTTATAGATTAATAAATAAAAAAAACGAAATTCTACTTTAATAATTTTGTTACCAAATCAGCTGCCTCTTTTAACTGAATGGCTGAATAAACTTTTAAACCACTTTCATCGATGATTTTTTTAGCTTCAACTGAATTTGTTCCCTGCAATCTGACAATAATCGGAACAGGAATAGTTCCTATATTTTTATACGCATCTACAATTCCCTGAGCAACTCTGTCACAACGTACAATTCCGCCGAAAATATTTACCAGAATCGCTTTTACATTCGCGTCTTTTAGGATAATACGAAAGGCTTCTTCTACTCTTGCAGCATTAGCAGTTCCTCCAACATCCAGGAAATTAGCCGGCTCTCCTCCTGCCAGTTTAATAATATCCATTGTCGCCATGGCAAGACCGGCGCCATTAACCATACATCCAACATTACCATCCAGTTTAACGTAATTCAAATTATGCTCTCCTGCTTCTACTTCTGTCGCATCTTCTTCATTAACATCACGCATAGCTAAATAATCGGGATGGCGAAATAAACCATTATCATCAAAGTTTACTTTGGCATCAACAGCTATTATTTTATCATCCGATGTTTTTAATACCGGATTTATCTCAAACAAAGAAGCATCAATTGAATCGTATGCTTTATAAAGCGATGCAACAAAACGTGTCATTTGCTTAAATGCTTCTCCACTTAAACCAAGGTTAAATGCAATCTTCCTCGCTTGAAATGGCTGAAGTCCGGTCGATGGATCAATCTCTTCACTAAAAATTAAATGAGGTGTTTTTTCAGCTACTTCTTCAATATTCATTCCTCCTTCAGTAGAATACATTATTATATTTCTGCCCTTTTGCCTGTTAAGCAATACACTCATGTAAAATTCTTTTGTTTCAGTAGCTCCTGGATAATATACATCCTGGGCAATTAGAACCTTACGTACTAGCTTACCTTGAAGGCCGGTTTGTGGAGTGACTAAATTCATTCCAATAATATCCTCAGCCCTTTCCTTAACTTCATCCAATGTTTTAGCAAGTTTAACTCCCCCGCCTTTACCCCTGCCGCCTGCATGAATCTGAGCCTTTACTACCCACCATTTTGTTCCGGTTTGCTTACTTAATTCCTTAGCAGCTTCCACAGCTGCAGCGGCTGATTCTGCAACAATGCCTTCCTGGATATTTACTCCGAAAGATTTAAGAATTGATTTACCTTGATATTCATGAATATTCATAGATGACGGGAGATTATAATCGTTAAGCTTTGTTCAATTAACGAACCGCAAAAGTAAAATTTTTAAGACAGAAAAAACGGTTGCAGTATATCTCTTTAAAATATTATTGTACAATTTATTATTCAAAAATATTTATCTTTTATAACCTGCAAATGATGCCTTTCGTGGACTAATATAAAGTAAAGAACGATTCGTGGCGATACACGAACACCATTGACAATGCCAATACGATCTGCAATTTCATCTGTCATAGAATTAAATAAGCTTATCGTTGCGGCTCGAATGGTTTTCCACTCGTCGCAAATATTCTTCAGGCTCCGGTTTCTAAAATTGCTTTCCTTAATAAAACTGTTTTCATCAAATAAAGTCAAAGGTGTTTTATCGTTTCTACTAAAACGCAAAGCCCTGTACGCTAGAATTCGTTCAGTATCGCAAAGATGGCCGATTACTTCTTTTACCATCCATTTACCTTCCAAATAAGCATAATTCTCCTTATCGGCTTCAATAGAAGATAGCCAATCCATTGTTTTGTCCCCTTGGCTTTTTAACGCTTCGAATATGTCATCATCCTTTAAATATTTCCAATAAGATTTATAATAATCATTTAAATTTTCAAAGGTTGGCGGGGCAAATTTCATGTTGCTTTTTGCTGAATATTAATTCGAACTTTTTAATTTTACATCAATAAAATAAGGGTATTTTCAATAACCTTTATACAAACAAAGTATTTATCTTGATAATTTTAAATGCTTATATTCAATTATTTATATTGTTTATTTAAATATCAAGTTCTTATTTGGAAAGTTTTGTTAGCAAAGAATATCCCTTCATTTTATCGCCTTTATAAGATTCCGTTCGTACTACTCCATTTCCTTTTGAAATCCATTCTACACTTTGCATTTCATACCCAATAATATTTTTGATTTTTATGGTAGAGCTAATTTTTATACATTCGAATGAACCGGCAGGAGTGGCAATAGTTTCTTTTCCTTCAATTTTTCGATTGGTTATATCGATGGTTGTGCCCGGCAAATTCATATTATTCATAGACACATTCATTTTTAGATGAGCGTCTTTTAGTATTTCACCAATTGTAAAATCAAGAGGATAAACTATATCGTCAGCATCTATCGTAACCGTCATGTCTTTAAATGATTTTAACTGTTCAGGAGTTAACATACTCTTCATGTTTATTGAAAAAGATCCATTGGAACATTTAGCATCATAATCTGCCGATGAAACCGGCTTTCCTTTTTCATCAACAATATCAGCATGAAGAGAAAGCTTAACACCATCAGCGGTTTTAACAATATCTTGAATTGTTATAGTACTTACGGTTTGAGGCTTTCCTTTCTCAGTAAAAGTAGTAGTCTCCATTATTGAACCTTTATTAATAGGAAAATAACCTTCGCAAGGCTGAGCCTTTATTGAAATATTTGCGAATAAGAATATGAAAATAAGTTTATTTATCATGTATTTAGTTTTTAATGATTACGAATTATTATGAAAAAATACTATTATTAAATAAAATATCCAAATAAATTGGTGTCGTTTTAAAAGTTTACCTTAACTTTTTATTAACCGCACTATAACTTCGGTTTAATTATGTTTGCTTCAAGCACAGAATGATCTGATGCCTGAATTTAATTTATTTAATACCTCAATTCTCGTGTTTAAATTTTCGAAATATTTATCAGGACTTTTTCTTTTTTTTCCCTTGCTATTATACCCTGAGATTAAGCCGAGACAATATATAGCTAATCTTCTTACTTCTGAATTAAAAATTGATGGCATTCCAGATGATATTGCATGGAAATCTGCCTCATTGGCTGATAGCTTTATTCAATTAGAGCCAACCGAAGGCGGCATAATAAGTCAGAAAACTGAAGTTAGAGTACTTTATGATAATACCGCTGTTTATTTAATGGCTATAATGCATGATACTCACGCCGACAGTATTCTTCACGAATTAGGAAACAGAGATGAAGGCTATCAACTAAACAGCGATGCTTTCCGGTTTGGAATTGATCCATACAATAAAAGACAGAATGGTTATATTTTTGAAGTCTCTGCTTCGGGCGTTCAATCTGAATCTTTTGATGATGATATTACCTTTGATGCTGTTTGGCAAAGTGCAGTTATTTTAAGTGACTCCGGTTGGTCTGTAGAAATTAAAATCCCCTATTCTGCTTTGCGATTTCCCTCTACACCTGAACAACACTGGGGTGTACAATTTGCCCGGTTAATTAGACGCAATCGGGAGTATGACCAATGGACACTTACTCCTAAAAATGTTCAAAACAGAAAACTTTTTTGGGGAACAATGGAAGGTATCAGAAATATAAATCCGCCTTTACGATTAAGTCTTACACCCTATTTATCCTTTTTCGCTTTAAGATCGCCGGTAGAATCTAATTCCACTAATTCTGATTATGAGAATTCTTATTCATACAATGGCGGAGCGGATATTAAATACGGAATTGATGAACGATTTACACTTGACATGACTCTACTACCAGATTTCAGCCAGGTTCAAAGTGATAATAAAGTAAAAAACCTTTCAGCTTTTGAAACCATTTACGATGAACAACGACCATTTTTTAAAGAAGGAACTGCATTATTTTCGAAAGGAAATCTCTTATATACAAGACGAATTGGACAAACTCCTTCCTTATATTATGATGTACCGGATATGTTGTCGGAAGGTGAAGTAATTGAAAAAAATCCGGATAAAGCAAAACTTTTAAATGCAACCAAATTGTCCGGACGAACAGATGGCGGATTAGGAATTGGACTTTTAAACGCTGTTACAACAAATACTTATGCTGAAATTAAGGGTACAAATGGAAATAGAAGAAAAATTTTAACAGAACCTTTATCCAATTATAACTTATTCATTTTTGACCAACAACTAAAAAACAATTGCAATCTATTATTGTTGAATACAAATGTAATGAGGAATGGAAAAGCCCGGGATGCAAACGTTACTACTATAGAAGGAAGGTTTGAAAATAAAAAACACCAATATCAGTTAAATGCAAATTACTCGATGAGCCAAATACATCATTGGGAAGGCGATAACAATGGAATAACAAAAAAAGAAAATACGAAAGGAGAATTTTTTTCTCTTGAAGCAGATAAAATAATTGGCAATTCTTATTATGGCGGAAGTTATAGAATTGCGACAAAAAATTACGATAAAAATGATTTGGGATTCAATTTTACCAATGATTATACAAAAATAAGTGCTTATTACAAATACAATAAATTTAATCCTTTCTGGAAATATTTTAAGAAGGGAAGCATAACAGTTTATTCAAACCGGGATGGACAATTAAGTAAAAAAAACCAACTTAATAACTTTGAAGTCGGCACATCATTTTTCTTACTTTTCCAAAACAATTGGTCTATTAATGTCGACTGGGGAATTCAACCTTTTAATGGCCGTGATTATTATGAACCACGTATTGAAAATAAATTTTATAAAACACAAAAAGGCCATTATGGAAGTATAAATGTTTCTACTAATTATAACAGGAGAATTGCTTTCGATTTTGGAAGCAGATATTATCGCTTTTCTTCACAAAATAATTCTAGTCTGGGATATTATCTAATTCCAAAATTTCGTTTGAGTGATCATTTCAGTGTTTCTCTCAGAAATAGCTTTGACATTTATACCAATGACCATGGCTTTGCTTATACTTCTGATGAAAATGATTCTTCCTTTTTCGGAAGGAGAGATATAATGACTGTTGAAAACTCAATCACGTCAAGATATATTTTCAAAAACGATATGTCATTATCGCTTTCAGCCCGTCATTACTGGTCAAACGGCACTTATAATCGTTTCTTTCTTTTAAATCAGTCAGGCGAATTATTTCCTGTATCGGTTAATAATAATAATGACTTTGATTTTAATTCAAACTATTTGACAATAGACTTGGTTTACAATTGGCAATTTGCTCCCGGTAGTTCATTTATTATCACTTATAAAAATGCAATTAATTCAGAATCGAACAGGAATCATACCAGTTATATTACTAACTTATCAAAAACTTTTTCCGATCCTCAGACAAACTCTATCTCTTTAAAATTTTTATATTATATCGATTATCAGTACTTCATAAAAAAAATAAGTTGATTGGTTAATCTTTTGAAAATTCTTTTCTTTACATAATACTGACCTGCGAGGTTAATTCAAATAAATCAACTAATTAACTAATTTTCCTATTATCTTCGCTTCGAAAATTTTTTCTCTATAAAATGGACGATCATTCATGGCCAACGTTGAAGAAAGAGAATTGCTTGCTGAAAGGCTCATTACCGGAAATCTTTATAAGTTAAAACATCTAACTTCCAAGATTCAGCCGGAAGAATTGGCTGAATTAATCAACGATTCGAAGAATATTGATTACATTAAAATTTTCCAGGTCCTTGATGCTGAAAAAGCAATTAAGACCTTCGAAAACCTTGACTTCGACAAACAAAAGAACTTATTACATTCCTTCAGCGTCGAACAATTAACGGCAACATTAAATCAAATTTCGCCGGATGATCGTACTGCACTTTTCGAAAAACTATCACAGGAAACACTGCAACAGTATTTATCTCTGTTAAGTGATGAAGAAAGAAAAACTGCTAACCACCTTCTACAATATCCTGAAGACAGTATTGGTCGTTTAATGACTCCCGATTTTCTTGCTGCAAAAGAAGATTGGACTGTGCAACAAGTATTAGATTATATACGCCAATACGGAAAAAATACGGAAACAATCAGCAATGTTTATGTAACCGATCCGAATGGTTTTTTAGTAGATGACATTAAAGTAAGAGAATTCTTAATTGCCCCTTTAGATAAAAAGGTCAGTGATCTAATGGATAAGCAATTTGTTTTCCTGAATGCACGCGACGATCAGGAGAATGCCATTGAAGTTTTTAAACAAACGAATCGAACGGCTTTACCTGTTACCGATTTTCAAGGACTTTTGCTTGGTATTATTACTATCGACGACGTTGTAGATGTAATCGAAGAGGAAGACACGGAAGATATTCAAAAGATTGGTGGTACACAGGCTTTTGATGAACCGTATCTGAAAATTGCACTAGGTAAAATGATTCAAAAACGTGCCGGGTGGCTTGTAGTATTGTTTTTTGGAGAAATGCTTACCGCCAGTGCAATGGGTTTCTTTAATGATGAACTAAACAAAGCCGTTGTTCTTACACTGTTTGTTCCATTAATTATTTCAAGTGGCGGAAATAGCGGTTCACAAGCTGCAACTTTAATTATTCGTGCAATGGCACTAGGAGAAGTAACTTTGTCAGATTGGTGGCGTGTAATACGAAGAGAAATTATCTCCGGACTAACACTTGGAAGTTTATTAGGTGTTATAGGCTTTGTCCGAATAGCTGCCTGGTCTCAATTCACAACGATATATGGACCCCATTGGCTTCTATTGGCTTTTACTGTTTCAATTGCTTTAATTGGTGTTGTTGTTTGGGGGACTTTTATGGGATCGATGATACCAATGATGTTAAAAAAAATAGGACAAGATCCTGCAGTCTCTTCCGCTCCTTTTATCGCAACGCTGGTTGACGTAACAGGACTAATTATTTACTTCACACTTGCCTTTCTATTTTTGAAAGGCACATTACTTTGAAAAACTATAATTGATTTTCACCATTTAAGTTTACTATGAAAAAATACATGCATTTTGAAGGCTTAAGAGGCATTGCAGCTTTTATAGTATTTATTGCTCACTTTAAACCAACTTTTTGCACTGATATCAATAAAAATTTCCTCAATAATATAGGAGCAGGTGGTATAAAAGAGCAGGCATTCTTAGAAAATTTTTTAAGTTTACTGTATGAAGGAACGTTGCCGGTATTTATTTTCTGGCTAATGAGTGCATATGTTATTTTAATAAAGCTTTTCGATGTTTCCAGAAATTCAAATAACAGATATCTCATTGAAGCTTCAACAAAAAGATATTTCCGACTGGCTATTCCTGTTTTCTTTTCTTCACTACTTTGTTTCATTCTCTTAAAAACGAATTTAATTTACAACAACGAATTAGCAAATTATTTAGGGAAAGGTTATCAGGATGGTTGGCTTAACCTATGGTATAACTTTGTTCCCGGAACAATACATTTTTTAAAAACCACGATTGTAGAAGTATTCATTCCGGGAAATTCCAATTATAACATTGCACTATGGACAATGAACCCGGAACTGCTTGGATCATTTTTATGTTTTGGGCTTTTTGCTGTTATCGGAAAAAACAAACAAAGGTTTTCACTTTACATTACGATCTGCATTTTTTTAATGATAGCCGGAATAAGAGATACAACATACTTTTACTATGTAGTTTTTCTCATTGGCATCATATGGTGTGATTCCATTAACTCTACAGATGATGGGATTTATTTAAAAGAAAAAATAAAAAATATTTTCAATGCCAGAGTGACTCCAATTTTTTTATTGCTTACCGGATTTGGGGTAACAATTTTATCAGATACACTTTTCCCAATTCACAAAAATTTATATTTCTTCTTCACTTTCCCTGTCAAAGCAATTGGATTTACATTATTGATTAACAATTTTGAATCAATCAAAAAACTTTTTTCAATAAAACCTTTAACATTTATGGGTAAAATTTCATTTTCATTTTACCTTATTCATATTCCTGTTATGTTCAGTTTTGGAATATATCTTTTTATGTACGCCGGAATTTCGTCACCCTATAAAATTTTAATTATCTTCTTTATTTTAACTTTTGTTACCATTGTACTTTCTTATTTTTTCATGAAACTTGTTGACAAAAAAGCAATATCTATATCTGACAGAATCGGAAAATATTTTGCAAATAATCAATAATAAAAAAAGGAAATAGAAATTCCGGCTAATGCTATGAATTTCTATTTCCTTTCTTGAATTAATTCCTTTCTCTTAGTAAATAATATATTTGCTTTACTTAATAAATCTAAATACCCTTTGAGATATTAGTTTGTTTAGAGGAAACATCATTTTTTTCGTGAGGCACTTTCCAGATAATTATTATCAAAAGAATTGCGACGAATAGAATGAACAATTTATTGTATATACTTAGTTTCGCCATCAGTTAATAAGTTTTGCATGTGAAATATTCCCGATATCAATCATCATTCCCAATTTTTTATGGGCATCATTTTGAGAATGTGATC
>JANLOW010000419.1:0-4458 GCA_031366785.1 Bacteroidota bacterium
ATTGGCAGAATCACCGATGGCATGCGTACACAATTGAAAACCATGAGTTATTGCTTCATCTGCTATTCGATTAAAATAATCAACAGAATGTAAAAGAAAACCAAAATGTCCTTTCTGATCACTGTATTCTTTTTTCAGACATGCTCCTCTCGAACCTAAGGCGCCATCTGCATACATTTTAATTGCTTTTACATTTAATCTTTCATTTTTAATAGGACCATTCTTATAAAAATAATCCAGCGTAGACTGATCATCAGACAACATAGCATAAACACGCATTTTTAATTTCCCTTTTTTTTGCAATTCAAGGAGCGTAAAAATAGAGTCTTTGCCCAATCCTGCATCATCCACTGTTGTTAAACCTGCCGCAAAGCAATTCTCTTGACCTTTCAACAATGACTGTTCAATTAATTCCGGAGTAAATACCGGTATATTTTTTTTTACAATATCAACAGCATTGTCAATCAATACTCCGGTAAGTTTTCCGTCTTTTGTAATGATTTCTCCACCATCAACTTTAGTTGAAGTATTTATTCCTGCAATTGTCAATGCTTTGGTATTACATATTACTGCATGTCCATCGACACGCATTATAAAAACAGGTATGTCCGGAAAAAGGCTGTCGAGTTTTTCATTGGTAGGGTAAACTTTATTTGTCCAATCATTTTGATCCCATCCATGACCTAATAACCAGGAGAAACGGTTCGTTGATGAATATTTTTGTAATCTTAAAAGTACATCCTCAAAAGAAGTTGTACCGAATAGGTCGCATTTCAATAAATCGGTTGAATAACCATAAAAATGACAATGAGAATCTATAAAACCCGGAAAAATAGTAGCTCCATGCAGATCGATAAACTCTTTGGCTTGAAAGTCGTCAAGAATATCATCTTTTAAACCAGTTTCTTTAACTCTGCCATTTACGATTGCCATGGCATCAACCATACTGAAATTATTATTTACCAGATAAATATTACCATTATAAAATATTTTATCTACATTTTTCTTTTTATGGCAAGATGTAAAAAGAATTATTAAAAAGGAGTAAAATAGAAAGGTAACTTTTTTTGTATTTTTCATATTTCATTAAATAAATAGGCTGCAATGTAAATAAAAGCTGAATAGAAGATTTAGGATTCTGTTTATTAGCTTATTTTGTTACTTATCTTCGCAATAAATATCATTAATATGGAAGATGAAAAGCTGGAAAAATTGCGTTACCCTATAGGGAAATTTTCTGCTCCTCTCGATTACTCGCAGGAAGATATAGATAAATGGACCAATGAAATCAATGAACTTCCCTCGTTATGCAGGAATGAATTTAACGATTTTACAGAAGAAATGCTGGAAGAAAGTTATAAACCGGGCGGGTGGACTGCCAGACAATTAATTCATCACATTGTTGATAGTCATATGAATGCTTATATCCGGTTTAAGCTGGCACTTACCGAGGACAATCCAACCATTCGGCCGTATTTAGAAGCCCAATGGGCTGAATTAAGTGATAGTAAAAATGCGCCTCCAGAAATCTCTCTTTCTCTCCTTGAAGCATTGCATCGCAGATGGATATTGGTCATAAAGAATATGAAAGAGGATGATTTTAATCGCAGCTATTTTCATCCGGAAAGCAAAAAAGAATTTAAACTTAGAACGGCATTAGCATTGTATGCCTGGCATAGTCGCCATCATCTCGAACATATCCGTATTGTTAAGCGTAAATTTTCCAAGACAAAAGCCTGAATAATATCTTAATTCGTTATTGAAAAGTTAATGAATTATAGGTTATAAATTACTTAAAATACTATTAACTTTTTATCGTTATCAGAGTACAAAAAAATAAAAATAAATTAAATTCTATTCATATGATAAAATGGTTAAAATCTTGGATAAGCAAACAAAAAAAACTGGTTGTTGTTTTGGCAATTGCCGGTGTTTCGCTTTTATCTTTAGGATTTGTTGAAGATTATTATTTCGAAGTAAGCAAGAACCTCGACATATTTACCACTGTTTTTCGTGATATAAATGTTTATTATGTTGACAGTCTTCAGCCTGGAGATCTAATGAAAAAGGGAATTGATGCTATGCTCCGAACTCTCGATCCTTATACTGTTTATATTCCTGAAAGTGATATCGAAGACTATAAGATGACACATATATCGGCTGAATACGGCGGTATTGGTGCTCTTGTTCATCAACGAAATGGAGATATTGAAATTAGTGAAATCTATGAAGGATTCCCGGCTCAGAAATCAGATGTACGTGTTGGTGACAAAATAATTTCTGTAAATGGAAATGTTACTTTAGGCAGACGAGTGGATGATATTACCGATTTTATGAAGGGGCAAAAAGGAACAAGTGTAAAACTTGTTTTAAAAAGAGAAGGAAGTCCCGAATTAATTGAAAAAACTATTGTCAGGGATGAAATTAAATTTAAAAATGTTCCTTATTACGGAATGATAAATGAAAACGTAGGCTATATTAAACTCTCTCAATTTCTTGAAAATTCTGCCGATCAGGTAAAAGAAGCATTGGTCGAATTAAAACTTAATCCGAAATTGAAAGGAATTATTTTTGATTTAAGAGGTAATGGTGGTGGATTGTTGAAAGAATCAGTCGATATCGTAAACCTTTTTGTCGATAAGAATCAAAAAATCGTTTCGCAAAAGGGAAAGATAAAGGAAATGAATATCGATTATTTTGCAAGTAAGACAGCCATAGATCCTGATATTCCTTTGACCGTATTGGTTGATCGCGGATCGGCTTCTGCATCCGAAATCGTTACAGGTGCTATGCAGGAATTAGATCGTGGAGTTATCATCGGACAACGTTCATTTGGAAAGGGGCTTGTACAGCAAACATATAATCTTTCATACAATACACTTCTTAAAGTTACGATTGCGAAATATTATACCCCGAGCGGAAGATGTATTCAGGCACTGGATTATACACATAGAAATTCTGATGGAAGTGTTTATAAAGTTCCTGATTCATTAATATCAGAATTCAAAACAAAAAACGGAAGAACAGTTTTTGATGGAAGTGGAATTTTCCCTGATTTTTATTTAGATCCTGATTATTATAGCAATGTTGCTATTGCACTATTAAATAATTATATTTTCTTCGATTATGCTAATAAATATTTTCGTGAGCATTCGAGTATTACCAGCTCAAAAGATTTTAAATTGACAGATGCCGAATACAATGAATTTGTTCGCTTTGCTGAAGGGAAAAAATATATTTACACCGATAAAAGTGAAAAGAAGTTGCAGGAATTAAAGCAAGCTGCAGAAAAAGACAAGCATTATGAGGCTATCAAAAATGAATTTGTTCAACTTGAAAGCCGAATGATGGAATATAAGAAACAGGATTTAACAAATCATCATGAGGAGATAAAATCCATTCTTGAAGGAGAAATTTCAGCGCGTTATTATTATCAAAAGGGCCGGCTTGAAAACGGTTTTAAAAATGATCCTGATGTTAAAAAAGCCGCAGACATTTTATTGGATCAAACACTTTATTCTTCTATTTTAAAAGGTGATGGTCAATATAAAGTCATCGGTAAACCGGGCAGTGAAGTACAAGCTAAAGCAAACAGTGAGAGGGAAGAGGATGATGACAATTAGTTTTAAGAAAGTATTAATTTTAAAATTGGCTTAAATTAAATTTGCTTTAAAAAAATAATTTCTGAAAAACGCATATTCAAATTATTTTGTAGTTTGCAACTCTTCTAACTGAAAAAAGAATATGGGTCGTGCATTTGAAAGACGTAAACATAAAATGTTTGCACGTTATGATAAGATGGCAAAAGCGTTTACTAAGATTGGACGCGAAATTGCTATTGCTGTTCGTATAGGCGGACCTGCTCCTGAGTCCAATCCCCGTTTACGTGCTGCCATACAAAATGGCAAAGGGCTCAATATGCCTAAAGACCGTATTGATAATGCTATAAAAAGGGCATCAACCAAAGAAGAAGGGAATTTTGAAGAATCGGTGTACGAAGGATATGGTCCTCACGGTGTCGGAATTTTGATCGAGACAGCTTCTAATAATCCAACCCGAACTGTTGCTAATATTCGTATGTATTTCAATCGCGGGAATGGCTTACTTGGAAAAACAGGATCACTTGATTTTATGTTTCAACGTAAAGGTGTTTTTAGGATTGCCAATGATTCAAAAATTAATCCCGATGAATTAGAACTTGAACTTATCGATTTTGGTCTCGATAGCATGGAGGTTGATGAAAATGAAATAATCATTTATACTAAGTATGAAGATTTCGGAAAAATGTCAAAAGCTTTCGACGATAAAAAAATTGAAGTAAAGAAAGCAGCGTTGGAACGTATTCCAAATACTTTTGTTGAGTTAAATGAAGAACAACAGGATGAAGTATTACAATTAATAGATAAGTTTGAAGAAGATGATGATGTGCAAGCAGTATATCATAATCTTAAGTAATTT
>JANLOW010000430.1:0-2065 GCA_031366785.1 Bacteroidota bacterium
AAATATTTATTATGACCTTGATAAATTTAATGTCAGACTGGATGCAGCAAAAGAATTGGACAAAGTTGTTGATATGATGAAATCCAATAAAGAAATGAAAATTGAAATACGTTCTCATACAGATTGCCGTAAAGACGACAACTATAATATGAAATTATCAGAAAAACGTGCGAAATCTGTTGTAGCTTATATGACAAAACATGGTATTTCATCTTCACGACTTGTTGCTAAAGGATATGGAGAAACAATGCTGATTAATCATTGCGAATGTGAAGGTGATCGTACAATTCCTTGCACTGAATTAGAACAACAGGTTAACCGGCGGACAGAATTTAAAATACTTTCATTGGAGTAAAAAGATAATCTAATAAAGAGATTTAACAATGGAGCACTTTTCATGAAACACAATTTGTGAAAATTAAGGCGGAGACATTCTAAATGTCTCCGCTTTTTTTATTTCAAGAATTCCTAAAGTAGTTATTATACGAATATTTTAATCTGAATTAACCGCCAAATTCTAAAGATGTTTTTCTTGAATCAAGGTAAAAAATGAAAAGATCTACTAAGCGCCATTTTTGATTTACCTTTGTGTTTAATTTTCTGATTCGATCAGCTGGAAAATAACAGCCATTTAATGATTCTATTTTACAGAACATTTTTTATTCTGATGATTGCAACACTTTGAATTTTCAATTGTACCTCTTTGAATTAGCAATACAGCAAGTGCAATAGCAATAATCGGAGATGCTCTTTTTATAAATTTTTGAAATCGGAAACCGATAAGATGCCCCGCAAGTGAAATAGTAAGCATGGCCGGCAAAGTTCCTAAACCAAACATAGCCATATAAAGCATGCCATCTATATAATTACCTGTTGCCAATGCCCCTGCCAGAGCCAGATAAACAAAGCCACAAGGAAGCAAGCCGTTTAATAAACCAATTGAAAATAGAAACCATGACGATCCCTTTGTAAATAGCCTTTTAAATTGTTTCTTTAAATTAAAAGTTAACCTGCTTATTATTTGTGAAAATCCAACAGAAAATTTACTTCCATACGATAAAATAACAATAAGCACAATTAAAATACCCGAAAATATACTTAACTCACTCTGAAAACCTTTTATTGAAACAGAATATCCTGCCAGCCCGGCAATAAGACCCATGATGGAATAGGTTACTATACGGCCTGTATTGTAAAGAATTCTACCTCCTGCAATTTCTTTTTTTGAACCATCTCCTTTAGGCAAAGAAATAGCAATTGGCCCGCACATGCCGACACAATGGAAGCTCCCAAGAAAGCCAACAGCTAATGCCGAGAGTATAAATGTATTATTCATATTAATTGATAAAAATAGTTTCTTCCTGATAATACGATGTTTTATTTGCTTTCCAGTTTGTTTTTATTTTCCAATTACCTCGAGATAATTTATTAGCCGGTATTTTTTGAATATTATTTTCATTTAATTCAATATTAACGGAAAAATCAAGATTTGCATTATCGGGCTTGAAAAAAAATAATGTTCCTTTTATTTGTGCATTAATAAAATTATTCGGAAATTTTATTTCAACTACATTCTCATTTTTATTAAAACTGGAAGCAGGTTTATCTGCTAAAGCCTGGGTATTTTGTATATTATTAATTTGATTTTGATACTTCACAGCTTTATCGTAATAGTCCTCGCTCACAAGGTCGAATTTTTGATTCGTACTTTTATAAACCAGTATACCTATCATTAACATAAATAACAGATATAATAAAAATATTTTATACCCCCAGTTAAATTTCATTTTTTAATTATTTTTAATTATTGGGTCCCAGAAATGAACTTTTCGCATAATCTGCAATTTTATCATCACAAATAACCTGAATTGTAACAGGTGTTTTTGTTTTTTTAATCTCCTTTTGATCGACTATAATAAAAAATTCACCTTCAGCAATTCCATCTTCACTTAAATTTTCTATTCCATTTCCGATCCAATTTATTTCACCGGCCGGTTCAATCATTTTTAATCTGACTTTCATTTTTTGAAATGTTTTATTTACTATTTTGATATTGTATAAATTA
>JANLOW010000444.1:0-5957 GCA_031366785.1 Bacteroidota bacterium
AATCCGAGTCATGGTGCAATTACAATTAATTCAGATGGAACATATTCTTATACTCCTGTTTTAAATTATTTTGGTCCTGATACTACTATAATTTCAGTTTGTGATGCAGGAAATCCTTTGCCATCAATATGTGTGAACGATACATTATTTATTCAGGTATATGCATTTAATACTCCTCCTGTAATTGCGAATGATACAATTACTGTCATTGAAGACATTTCATATGGCGGAACTATTTTAACATCCGCTGATTTCGATCCTGATAGCCTTGCATTAATGGTTAACACAATTCCTGTTGTAGCAGCTACTAATGGTACGATTGTAATGAATGTAAACGGAACATATACCTATACGCCTAATACAAATTTTAATGGAAGCGATATTGCAGTTTATAGTGTTTGTGATGCAGGTGCTCCTTTTCCGGAATGTGTGAATGATACTCTGTTAATAACTGTTACTCCTGTTAATGATACAACTGTAATTGCGAATGATTTTATAAGTACTAATGAAGAAAATGCAGTAATTTCTACAATATTAACCGCAGCTGATTTTGATCCTGATACTACAATAATTACCGTAAATACAATTCCTCTTTTTGGTCCTTCGAACGGATTGATTGTAATGAATGGCAATGGTAGTTATACTTACACGCCCAATACCGGATTTAATGGCTTAGAAACAATTGTTTTTGATGTCTGTGATGCCGGTACACCATTGCCTTCTATCTGTGTCAATGATACTTTATTCATCACAGTAAATCCAGTCAATGATCCACCGGTAATTACGAATGATACAATCTCCACGGATGAAGACAATCTGGTAAGCGGAACGATTCTCACTGCTGGCGATTTCGATCCTGATTCAACAGCTCTCACTGTAAGTACAATTCCACTTTCAGGACCGGGTAACGGAACCATCGTAATATTCGGAAATGGAACATTTACTTATACTCCTGACCCTGATTTTAATGGTATTGATACAATCGTTATTCAGGTTTGTGATGCAGGAAATCCTTTACCGGCCATTTGTGTTAATGACACATTGATTATTACTGTCAATGCAATTAACGATGCACCGGTTGCCGTAAACGATAATGCAGGTGTTTGTTCCGGATCTACTATTCAAATCAATGCTCTTATCAATGACAGCGATGTTGATTTGGATTCGGTCTTTATTTCATCGATTGTTCAGCCTGTAAATGGTACAGCAAGTACCGATGGATTAACAATAACGTATGATCCGAATCCGGGTTATCATGGAGCTGATTCTCTAGTTTATACAATTTGTGATAATTCATTTCCACAAGGTTGTTCTTCAGCAACTGTTTACTTATCTGTAAATGGACCCGTCAGTTCAGGTATTATTGCTAATGAAGTATTATGTTTTGGAGACAGCACAGGATCTGTTACAACCTCCGCTTCTTTATTAGCAACATTTACATACTTATGGAATACGGGAGCAGTTTCGCCAAGTATCTTCAATGTTCCGGCAGGATTTTACTCTGTAACTATTACGGATTCGCTGGGATGTTCAATATTTGATACTGCAACTGTTTATCAACCGCAATTATTAGCTGTTACTGGTAGTACAACCAATGCTCTTTGTTATAGTGATAATTCGGGTTCTGTTAATATTAATGTTAACGGCGGTACACCTGCATTTACTTATCTATGGAGTAACGGCGATATAACACAAAATCTGACATCCGTTAATGCAAATACATATATCGTTACTGTTACAGATAATAACGGATGTACTTCAACTTATTCCGGTGTTGTTGCTCAACCTTCATCAGGCTTATCTGCAAATGCACTAATTGGTACAGCTAATTGTCTCAACAATATTCTTGGAAATATTGACTTGACCGTCAACGGCGGTACTACCGGATATTTATATTCATGGGATAACGGTTCCACAACCGAAGATATATCAGCTGCTGCCGGTTCATATACCGTTGTAGTTACAGATGCTAATTCTTGTACGAATACATTTACATTTATTATTACTGATAATTCTACATTAATCATTACACCGCTTGATTCTGTCTCTTTCTGTCAGGGAGATAGTAGCCGATTAAGTTCTGCAATTACTACAGGAACTTTCCAATGGGCTGCTAATGGAATAAATATTCCCGGAGCAAACGATAGTATTTATGTTGCATATCAAAGTGCCTCATATACTTTGTCTCTTAATAATTCATGTGGTTCTTATACATCCAATGACATTGATGTGGTAACGAATGCCAAGCCGATAATGAGTATAAACGGTGCATTGGTAATTTGCGAAGGAGCAAATACACAACTTAATGCTTCCGGAGCAAATACATATTCCTGGTTGCCATCAACCGGTTTAAGTGATGCAGGTATAAGCAATCCATTTGCCTCTCCGGTTCTTACAACAGATTATACTGTAACAGGAAATATTGGTGGATGTTCTTCTGATCAAATTGTTACTGTCACTGTTAATCCATTACCGGTTATTACCATTACTTCAACACCTTTCGACTGCGAAACCGGTACTAATTTGCAAGCAACCGGTGGTGTCAGCTACAGTTGGATGCCAAATCTTAAATTAGATAATAATACAATTTCATCACCTGTTGCTATGCCTATCAGAACAACAACCTATACTGTTACTGTAATCGATAGTTTATCCTGCTCCAATACAGCTTCAATTACTATTACATCTGATTGTGACAATTTAATTATTCCAAATGGTATTACTCCTGATGGCGATGGTGTAAACGACTTCTTCCAAATCCTCGGATTGAGATTCTATGAAAATAATTCACTTCAGGTCTTTAACCGCTGGGGAAATCTGGTTTATAAATCGAAACCATACAAAAATGATTGGGATGGAAAATGTCTCGAAAAAGGAGTTGTATCAGGTGATAAATTGCCGGATGGAACCTACTATTATATACTTGAACTTGGCGATGGATTTGAAGGACGATCAGGATTTATTGAAATCAGAAGATAATATATAATTATTGAAGAATACAATTGAAATAATCTAGAAGAAAATGAATAAGGTTCTAATAAAAAAAGTAAGAGGGAAAATGGCCGTAAGCCTTTTTGCTTTCATGCTCGTGCTAAGCTTCAAAGCAAATGCACAGTTCGACCCTATGTTCACGCAGTATATGAATAATGAAATGGTTATTAATCCTGCATATACCGGAACAAGAAAAGTACTTGCAACTACTTTATTGTACCGCAATCAGTGGGTAGGAATTACAGGATCTCCCAAGACACAAACATTTTCTTTGCATTCACCTTTTGGTAAAAAAAATGGTATTGGAGTTTCAGTAATGAATGAAAGCATCGGAATAACAAATATCCTAAGGTTTAATGGTGATTACTCTTATAGAATCAGAACCAGTTCAAAAGGACAATTATCATTCGGTTTATCCGGTGGTTTAATACAATACCATCAGAATTACAATGAATTAATATTAATTAATCCTAATGATCATCTATTTAATACAAACATTCCGAATGCCATTGCACCCAATGCAGGTTTCGGTATGTTTTATTATACAAATAAATTCTACGCAGGTTTTTCTATACCTCGTTTAATTAAAAACTCATTCAAATCTGACGGCATTAAAAATTCTGCTTCTCCAAATGATTGGCATTATTATCTGACATCAGCAGTTGTATTAGATGTCTCCAGAGATATAAAATTGAAACCTTCCATACAAATCAAAGAAGTAGCAGGTGCGCCATTACAAGGGGAGCTTGCTATTCATTCATTGTTCAGTAATGTTTGGTGGCTAGGTGTTTCTTATCGTACCGAAGATGCAATATCTGTGATAACAGGATTTCAGTTTTCAAATCAATTACGGATTTTCTATTCTTACGACTATGCACTTACAACACTCCAAAATTATTCATCTGGTTCTCACGAAATAGTTTTAAGCTATGATTTTGTATATAGAAAAAACAGAATTTCATCACCTCGGTTATTTTAAATTAATCCAACAATAATATGAAGAAGTTTATATTCATATCCATTCGGTCAATAACGTTGATAATCCTTATTCCGGTGTTTTGTCAGGCGCAAATGCACTTGAAAAAAGCAAATCGGTTATATGATAATCTTGCTTTTGCTGAAGCTGTACCGGAATATCAAAAAGTACTCAAATCGGATTCAACGAATTCTGACGCTATATTCCGTATCGCTCATTGTTACAGACTTATCAATAATATGCAGGAAGCAGAAAAGTGGTATGGAAAGGCTGTTCAATTAAAAGAAGCAAGACCTTCACATTTTATTTATTATACAGAAGCATTAATGAGCAATGGAAAATATTCAGATGCTGAATACTGGATAATGAAATACAGAGAAGTTGCCGGCGCAGATAGCCGCACGGATAAAATCGTAGAATCACTTCATAATATAGGCTGGCTAATCCAGGATAGTTTAAATTTTGTTATTAATAAACTATCCATCAACAGCGAAAATGCCGATTGTGCTCCTGTAATCTATAATAATGGAATTGTATTTTCTTCTTCAAGAAAAAGAGGTGAAATAATACAAAGGGTACATGAATGGACTGATCTTCCTTTTTTTACATTGTATTATTCTAAAGGGAAAGGTGATAAATTAGCCGAACCGGAACTTTTTGCTCCATCGATTACAACAAAATTTAATAATGCAACTATATGCTTTAATAAAAAAGGCGATGAATTATATATTACTAGAAATAATATTACGGAAGGTGATATAAAAAGAAGTGATAGTGGTGTTGTAAAATTAAGCATCTATCGTTTTAAAAAATCTGGTACAAAGTGGGTTGATGAAACTTCTTTCCAATACAACAGTGACCAGTATAACTGCGCCCATCCTTGCTTAAGTGCTGATGGTTCCAAATTATTTTTTACCTCTGACATGCCCGGAGGTTTTGGAGGATTGGATCTTTATGTTTGTTCTAAAAAAGGAAATAGCTGGGAGAAACCGGAGAACCTGGGTCCCAATATTAATACTTCTGGTAACGATTGCTTCCCATTTGTAGATAATAAGGACGGTCTTTTTTATGCATCCAATGGCCTGGGTGGCCTGGGTGGTCACGATATCTTTTACTGTGCAAAATCTTTTGATGGTTATTCAGAACCCGAAAATTTAGGATACCCGATTAATTCACCCGGCGATGATTTTGGATGGACACAAAATGAAACAGGTAGTTCTGGATACTTCTCTTCCAATAGAGAAGGAAGAGGCCAAAACGATGATATATACTCTTTCAACCGGGCCTCTTATCCTCTTAATCTTTTAGTTATAGACTCAAAAACTAAAAGGCCATTGACTGCTTCTAAAGTAAGGGTTATGGAATCAGGAAAACAAAAACGTGTATTGACTACATCGGATGATGGATCGCTTTATATGTTTATTACACCGGGTAAAAATTATAGTTTCATAACGGAAAAGGAGAAATATGCTATAGATTCAACAGGCCTCGAATCGAAGTCTTTAACAATGGCTTCATTGAACAATTTATCAATCGCTTTGCGAAAAGAAATGACGAATGTACATCTGGAAGGGAAAATCAATTCCAATGATGTGGATAAAAACGGTATCGAAAAAACTATTGTAAGTTTAACTAACAAAGAGACAGGCGAAAAAATAACGACAACTGTATCAAAAGACGGAATTTATAAATTTGAAAATCTAAAACTAGATAATATATACAACCTCGAAGCAAAAACTAATGATAGAGTTTCTTACCCTGTTGAAGTTTCTATAGATGATGTTGGAAATAATAAAATTTTAAATATCGACCTGGAGCTGCATGGAATTATGGATATTGTAAAGATTGAAAATATTTATTATGACCTTGATAAATTTAATGTCAGACTGGATGCAGCAAAAGAATTGGACAAAGTTGTTGATATGATGAAATCCAATAAAGAAATGAAAATTGAAATACGTTCTCATACAGATTGCCGTAAAGACGACAA
>JANLOW010000449.1:0-19571 GCA_031366785.1 Bacteroidota bacterium
ATTCTGGTAATTCCACCGATAAAAACTATTCTAAGCACAACAGGAAAAGCGTATTGCATACTTTCAAATTCACTTATCGGTACATCCTGTTGGATTGTTTTAAAACAACGCAATGGAATAGAAACATGGAGTGCAAACCCCATTACATTAACATCACGAACTTCCTTTAATTTAACGCAATAAAATAAAACTAATAAATATTATTGTTTGACAGCAAAGAAATTAATTCAAAAATAATACTAAAATAAAAAGAGGAATTTGATACACATCAAATTCCTCTTTTTATTTTTTAAATTCTCAACATCCATTAATAATATTCATTTGTCCTTAATCAGTAATCATTATTTTTATCCCATTAATAAATGATATCCGTCAATGATAAAAGATGTTTCTTACCTTAAAATTGCAACAATTAATGTTCTGTTATTGACTTTTTTAGTCTTAAAGGCAACCGCAGGAGATAGTATTAAATCCGGGATCAATTTCAGGCCTATTACTTTTGAAAAAGGATTAGCTGCTTCGAAGGCTGAAAAAAAACCACTATATGTACATTGCTTTGCCGACTGGTGTCACTATTGTATGTATATGATGGATAGCGTTTATCCTGATAAAGAAGTTGCTGATTTTTTCAACTCTAATTTCGTTTGTATTAAAATTGATATGGAGAAAGAAGGAGCAGAGTTAAATAAAACAATAAAAGGTCATACATGGCCAACCATGCTTTTTTATGATACAACCGGAGAGTTAATGCACCGTGCAGCTGGTCGCCGTTATAAACAACCATTTTTAGAATTGGGAAGAGAGGCACTTGACCCAAAACGTCAGATGCGAACTTTTAAATATAAATACGATTCAGGCACTGCAACACCAAATGAAGTACAGTTATATTTCAGGATGCAAGAGATTGCAGGTATGGATGCACAACTTATGATTGATGATTATTTACGAAAACAATCGGATTCTGATTTTACGAATGCAAATAATTGGAGGATTATGTATGATATAATTAAAGATCCAACCTTACTTGTAATGAAGAGAATAATAGATAATAAAAAAGAACTTGAAACAAAATATACCGCAGATAGCATAAATAATAAACTTATTACTTTGCATAATTCCTACTTAATGCAATATGTTCAGCAATTAGATTCTGTTGGATATGAGGCAGCTAAAAGAAAAATTCGTGATAATAAAAAGCTCGATATTGCAGATAAAATTTGTGCCTTTGCTGAATTGAACAAATATAAAATGAAATCTCAGTGGGACATATACAAAATTGAGGGAAAAAAATTCGTTGAAAAATATGCCATGAATGATTTCCGAAGGCTGAATGACGTTGCTGGAGTTTATTACGAACATTTTGCTGGAGATAAAGAAATAATGAGTCTTGCCGAACAATGGGTTTTGCGTTCTGTCAGTATAGCGGATTTATATAAAGGCAATAATTTATTGGCTTCAATTTCTTTTGTTTTAGGAAAAAAAGAACAAGCGTTGAATGCAGCTAATCATGCAATTGAATTAGCTAAACAATATAAAAATGATTACAGCCAGACAACTCAATTGCTGAATGTAATTCAAAAAATGCCTTAGAAAGGATTAATAGATTGTAAAGTATTATCTTTTTTTTTTTTCTTAGCTATCAATTAACCTTCTACCATTTCTGAAAGATCAACAGGAACTACTTGAGTAACTCCTTGTTCTATCATTGTTATTCCATACATAATATCCGTTGATTGCATTGTTCGCTTGTTGTGTGTAATTATAATAAATTGCGAATCTGAAGAGAATTTTCGAATTATATTATTGAATTTATCAATATTCATATCATCAAGAGGGGCATCAACTTCATCGAATATACAAAATGGAGCAGGTTTTAATAAATATATTCCAAATAACAATGCTGTTGCAGTAAGTGTTTTTTCACCACCGGAGAGCTGTGAAATTGAAAGTGGACGTTTGCCTTTTGGTTTTGCTATTATTTGAACATCGCTTTCTGTAGGATTCGTAGGATCCATTAAAACAAGATCACAATCATCATCCTGAGTAAATAATGAGCGGAATACAAGAATGAAATTTTCTCGAATTTTTGTAAAGGCATTCATGAAATTTTCTTTTGCTGTAATTTCAATTTCTTCTATTGTCTTAAGTAAAGATTCTTTCGCTCTTGCCAGATCTTCTTTCTGAGAAATAATGAAAGTATGTCTTTCATTTATTTCATTGAAAGCTTCAATTGCCATAGGATTTATAGGGCCATAATTGTCAAGTTGTGATTTTTGTTTATTAACTTTTTCGCGAAGTTCTTCTTCATTAAAATTAGGTGATGGATCCTTCTCAAGAATGAAATTTATATCGATATTGAATTCAACGTTTAAACGTTCTTTAAGAGAATTCAGTTGAATTTTAAGTTCAGTTGTTTTTTCGCGAATAGCAAGTGCAATCTGATCGGATTGTTCACGATGATGCCGAATATTTCTTATTTTTCCTTCAAGCTCATCTATAAAACCTCTTGTTTTAAAATATTCTGATTCAACGGCATTTACTGCAACATCTAATGTTTCTTTTTCCGTATAAAGTTGAATAAGCTGCGTATCAAAATCAGTAGATGACTCTAACAACTCACGAATTCGAAGATGAATTTGTTCCACTTCTGCAGAATTGTTTAAGATGTTTTTATTTAGGGTTTCTTGTAATGTAGTTTTGTACGCATGATCTCGGACTATGGTAGATATTTTATTTTGTTGTTGAATACAATTGATATTATGCTGGTTATAATCATTGCTTTGTAGGTTCATTACTTCAGTGAGCCTATTGAATTCATGTTGAAGATCATTCAATTGTCCGGTAATCATTTCAAATTCTGACCTTAATTGAACAAAGTGCTCCTGAAAACTTAGATTGTTTTGTTGTAATGTATCATCAATTGTATGTAATTGTTCATACAATCCTTCAATGATTTTTTTATTGTTTTCTATAGATGAAAAAAGGTGTTCAGCTTTATTTTTTACCGATGAAAATTCATGCGTTAGTTTGTTAACTTCCTGCTGAAGTCGGTTTTTGTCGAAGGTAAGTTTTTCTTTATTTTGCTTCGAATATTGTAATTGATTCTGAACCTGATCGCGATGTGATTTTGTTTGTTCAAGTTTTGATGATAAAGTGCCAATTTCTGAACTAAGATTTTCTAAATGTTTACCTCGGCCAATACGTTTACCATCAAATAAACCGACTGAGCCACCGGATAAAGAATTACGTGTTCTGCAATACTTGCCATTTTTAGAAATAAATATAAAAGATGAAGTATCTTTCTGCAGGTATGGAGTAGAATCCTGATTTTCTGTAACTATATATACATTCCGTAATAAAAAATTACACAAGTCTTTATACTTGCTTTCAATATCAATTATTTTTAAGGCAGGAATACAATTTTCTATATTATCGAATACCGGATTGGCGGTGTTTTCGAAGTTTTTAAGAATAAAAAAATTAGCTCGGCCTTTAGCTGCTTCACTTAGTAAATTGACAGCACGACTTGCTTCTTCAATGTTGTCGATAACGAAATAATTCATATACGGATCGAGAAAATTTTCGATTGCAGATTTATATTCCGGCTGACAGTTTAGTATTTCTGAAAATAAAGGAGCTCGACCGGCTGAAGGAGAATTTTTCCTCAAATAGCGCAATGACTCCGGATAACCTTCAAGATTTTCAACAAGACTTTTAGTCAGATTGAATTCATTTTGTTTAGCATCAAGTTTTCTGCCTTCTGTAATTACTTCCTCTGTATATTTTTTTAATTCTTCATCAAGACGAATGATTTCATGAGATAAATTTTCTTCACTTTGTAAAAGAATATTTTGTTCATTTTCTTTTTCTTCTTTTAGTTTTCTGCTAGAATCAGAATTTGCATTTAATTTATCATGTTCAATATTTCTTTCACCGGTATCATTCGTAAGACGATCTATTTCTTTTTGAAGAGATTCTTTTCGTGCTTGTGTAACAGCTAGACTTTTTTCAGACTCATGCATGGAAAGCTGAATTCCTTGGGCCTGAGATGAAAGTATATGAATATCGCTTTTCATCTGATCATGCCTTTTTCTTGTATCTTCAAGAGTAGATTTCAAATTCAAGAGCTGATTCTCTAGCTGAACGAATAAGTTTTCTTCATTAAACCGATCTTCATCGATAGTTTTGAGTTGTTCCTGTGTGGTAATCAGATTACTCTTATCCTGTGTCAATTGATTAATAAGCGTTGCTTCTTTATCCTTGAGATTAGTAAGTTTTTCATTGCTTACTTTTTTATCATTTTCGTATTGACGTATAAGAGTTACTTTCTCATTTAGTTGTTTCTGAGCTTCAGCAAGTCCTTTTTCTTTATCGAGTGCATTTAATTTTAGTTCTTGTAATTCGGCTTCAGAAGTATCAAGCTGTGTATCGAGTGTAATCTTTTCTTCTTGTTGTTTTTCTTCTTGATGTTTAAGGTCTTCAAAAGTTTGTTTGCTTTCTGCTATAGTGAAAATAGCAAGTTCCGTGCTGAGTTCTTTATATTGTTCTTTAATTTTATAATATCGTTCAGTCTTTTTTGATTGTGATTCGAGCTGTTTCATATTTCTCTCGATTTCGAAAAGTAAGTCATCTACACGGCTTAAATCTTTGGCTGTATCTTCTAATTTTTGAAGTGTTTGTCTCTTACGGATTTTATACTTAGAAATTCCGGCAGCTTCTTCAAGAAGATTTTTGATTGCATTATTTTTATCATTAAGAATTTCATCGACCATTTTTAATTCGATGATAGCATAACTGTCTGCCCCGATTCCTGTGTCGAGAAAAAGATCTGTAATATCTTTTAATCGGCAAGGAACATTATTAAGAAGATATTCACTTTCTCCTGATCGAAAAAGACGGCGTGTAACTGTTACATTGCTGTATTCTGTAGGAAGAATGTTTTTTGTATTATCGAATGAAAGAGAAACTTCTGCAAGATTTGCAGGCTTTCGATTTTTATTACCATTGAAAATGATATTCTCCATTTTTTCGGATCGGAGCATTCGTGTTTTTTGTTCACCCAATACCCACCGTATAGCATCAACAACATTAGATTTACCACTGCCATTAGGACCCACAATGGATGTGACACCTTTATCGAAGTGAATAGCAACTTTATCTCCGAAACTTTTAAAGCCTTTAATTTCTAAACTGGTCAGACGCATAATTTTTCAATTCTTTTTATTGTGCAAAAATAATTTATTTCGACAGTTTCACTCGATTTGTTAATAACTCAGGAAAACTTTCGTTGGAGGTTAATTTTTAATTTAAGAGTATTTACCCTTTTCTGACAATAATGCTTAATGAGATGCTTTTCTTAGCATTAGAAATACAAGAGATTCGTTTTAATTTATGAGGAGTTAAGGTTTTGCATTTAGAAATAGTTTTTAATTTGATTTATAGTAATATTTAAAAATTCAGAATCAAATATAGTTGGCTTTTTTTGATAGAAATAGAAAATTTGTTTTGGTATTTATCTTCCAATTAATACATTTACCACCCGCTTAACTTATCATTAACAATATACATACACATAACATATGGGACGAAAATTTTACCTGCCATTAATATTACTATCCCTTTCTTTTTACAGCTCTAAGGCACAAACCGGTGAAATACGTGGAAAAGTTACAGAAAAAGGAGGAAAGGAAATTCCATTTGCAAGCGTTGCGGCATTGGTTAATGGAATTCAGGTTCAAGCTACTATTGCTGATTTCGAAGGAAATTATTCAATAAAACCATTGAATCCGGCTAAATATGATGTTAAAGCAACTTCTGTAGGATTTTCTCCTGTTTTAAGAACCGGTGTCGTTGTAACAGTTGATAAGATTTCCTTTGTTGATATTGAATTAAATAAGGGGATAGAAATGAATGTCGTTGAGATCGTAGATTATCAGGTTCCCTTGATTGATAAAGGCAGTCCCTCACAACAAAAAACACTTACATATGAAGATATTCAGGCACTTCCAACCCGGGATGTAAATTCAGCTGCTGTTCAATCAGCTGGAGTTTATCAGAAAAATGAGGGAGAAGCACTTAATATAAGAGGATCACGTTCAGATGCTACGTCATACTATATTGATGGAATAAAAGTAACAGGTTCGCCGGGAGTATCACAAAGGGGGACAGAGCAAATTACAGTTATTACCGGAGGTATCCCGGCTCAATATGGTGATGCAACAGGTGGAATTATTAGTGTAACTACTCGAGGCCCTTCTAATAAGTTTGGTGGTGGTGTGGAGTTGGCAACATCAGAATTACTTGATAATTTTGGATATAATCTTGGATCTGTTAATCTTACCGGGCCAATCTATAGGGAGAAAGATGAAAATGGAAAAAAAACGGGTCAATCTGTAGCCGGTTTTTTTGTAGCTGGTGAATATCAGTATGATAAAGACCCTAAACCTTCAGTTATTCAAAGTTATAAGGTAAAAGATAAAATTCTTCAGGATGTAAAATTACATCCGTTAGTACAAGCCCCCTCCGGAAATGGATTTATTCATCGATCATCATTTTTTACAAACGATAGTTTCGAACAGCAAAAATACCGTGAAAACGTTGCAGTTTCAGCATATCGACTAAATGGTAAAATTGATATTCGTCCTGTTAAAAACCTGACGCTTACATTGGGTGGTTCTTTTGAAAGAGTACAGGATAAAGAATATACATATTCTTATGCCTTGATGAATTTTGATAATAACTCCCAAAAAATTGAAACCAAGTGGCGGGCTTTTGCTAAAATCACTCAACGTTTTTCATCAGAAGAAAAAGAAAGAACTTCATCAGCAATTAAAAATGCCTTCTATTCAATTCAGGTTGATTATACAAATAATACTAGAATTGATCAAAGTGAAGTTCATAAGAAGAACTTATTTGATTATGGATTTGTAGGGAAATTTAAATCGTATTCAAACCCTGATTATACTTTTTCTGTAATTTCTAACCCTTCTGGCCCAGATACTCTTTTAGCAATACAGACTGGAAATACAGACACACTGTATACTTATGATGCGGGATATCAAAATCCGTTGACGTCAAACTACACATCTCAATATTATGACCTTACTAAATCATTGGGAACTTTTGGTTATCAAGACAATCTTAATAATATATTGCAAGGTGGTGCATTAGTAAATGGCGATAATCGCTCTGGCTTAAATGTATACGGACTTTGGTCTACTACTGGTAGGATTCCTAATCAATACAGGAAACAGAATCAAGTACAAGGTCGAATTTCTGTTTCAGGATCTGCAGATATTAAAAACCATAATATAATCGTTGGACTTGAGTATGAACAAAGAACAGAACGTGGATATACTGTTTCGCCAAGCACATTATGGACCTTAATGCGACAGCTTGGGAATCAGAATTCAAAACTACATGATGTTGATTCATCATCAGCAAGTATTCTATATGGATTTTTTGGTGGTTCGCCTGCAAAACTTGTAACATACAGTCATGGTATTTATACTCCTGCCATTAATACAGATAATGAGGTTACCAGAGGATTTTATGAGAATATTCGTGATCAATTAGGGATTAACTATAATGATACTATTCAAACTGATAATTATGATCCATCTACTTTTAATTTAAAACTCTTTACTCCTGATGAATTATTAAACAGCGGTAATTCTCTTGTCAATTATTTTGGTTATGATTATACTGGAGAAACGCAACCAAGTACAGGAAGTATTCTGGATCCGGATAATTTTTATGTTAAAAAAGATAACAATAATAATTATTTAAGAAAAATAGATGCTTTCAAACCAGTATATATGGCTGGTTATATCCAGGACAGATTTACCTTCAATGATATTATTTTTAATGTTGGAGTAAGAGTTGATCGATTTGATGCTAATCAAAAAGTATTAAAAGATGCTTATTCATTGTATGAAACACATAAAGCCGGTGATGCAGAAGTAAATAATATTCCAGGAACAACTATTCCTTCAAACATTGGAAAAGATTATGCAGTTTATGTAAATAATTCTGAAACTCCAACACAGGTCGTTGGCTATAGAAATGGAAGTGTTTGGTACGACAATAATGGCACAATAATAACCGATCTAGATCCATTAACTCAAAATGGTAAAATACAACCCTTCCTTACCAATTATGATGACTTTACCCACACACGTGTTAATCCAAACGGATTTACAGACTATACTCCTCAGGTTACAGTAATGCCACGTATAGCTTTTTCATTCCCTATATCTGACGAAGCTTATTTTGCTGCACATTATGATGTTCTAACACAACGACCTCAAAATTCAAACTTGCTTCGATTTGATCCTATTGAATATCTTCAATGGTCACAAGGAGTATCTGGTGATTATAATAATCCTAACCTTAAGCCTGAGCGAACAACAGTATATGAAATAAACTTTCAACAAAAACTTTCACGAAGTTCAGCGTTTTCTATAACTGCGTTTTATAAAGAAATGCAGGATAATATTCAATCTATCCATGTAGATTATGCTTTTCCAATTAATTATACTACGTATGGAAATATTGATTTCGGAACTGTAAAGGGATTAACATTTAGCTATGATCTTCGACGTACAAGCAATGTCAGAATGAATCTAAGCTATACATTGCAATTTGCTGATGGAACAGGTTCTAACAATACCTCAAATTCAGGAATTCTTAGTCAGGCAGGACAAACAAATCTTCGTGAAATCAAACCACTTGATTTTGACCAACGTCATACCTTAATTACTTCTATTGATTTTCATTATAGCGATGGCAAGGATTATAACGGACCTGTTTGGTTTAATAAACAGTTTTTTGCTAATACAGGATTAAATTTTGTTTTCCATTCAGGTTCAGGTTCACCATATACAAGGAAAGCGAATATTACACCAACAGCAGATTTTACGACTACAGAAAATTCCCGGTCTATAATTACTGGTTCACTTAATGGATCAAGATATCCTTGGAATTTCAGAATTGATGCGAAGCTTGATAAAGATTTTGCAATTAAAACAAAATCAGGAAAGGAAGGAGAATCAGGGAAATCTGTTTTCATAAACGTATATCTTCAAGTATTAAATGTTTTTGATACTAAAAATGTTACCACTGTTTATGCGGCTACTGGAAGTGCAAGCGATGATGGTTATATTACTTCTCCAAATGCACAATCGGTCATTGATCGTCAGCCAAGTCCACAAGCCTATACTGACTTGTATAGAATTAAAGTAAATGACCCTTCTCACTACGATCTTCCACGACGAATTCGCTTCGGTGTACAGGTTAATTTCTGATAATTAATTATTCTTACTCAAATAATTTCATTTAAATGAAACATTATATAAAAATAGTATTTATTTTCTGCTGCATAAATTCAATATCTAATGCAAAAGAAAATGTGGATGTAATACATCGATTCGGTCAAGCTCAATATTCGCCGGCATTTGCCGGATGCGAACCTTCAAAGTCAAGAGCTGATCTTGATGTAAACAATGTGAGATGTCCAATTTGGATAAATGGTGATATGTGGTGGGATCTTACAGGAACAGCTTTGTATGAGGTTCCCGTAGGTTCAGGAAAACACTCACTTTTTGCCGGAGCAATTTGGTTTGGAGGAAAAGACGGAGCTGGGAATTTAAAAGTTGCGGCGCAAACTTATCGCCAGTCAGGTAGTGATTTTTGGCCAGGCCCAATTGATACAACGACTACTTCTATTAGTGCATCGCAATGTCTCAAATATGATAAACATTATAAAATTACTTTTTCTGAAGTAAAGAATTTTCACGAAGAATATCAAGTGAAAGGGAATAGTAGTTATCTCATCCCGGAAATAATTAAATTATGGCCTGCCACTGGTGATCCTGCATTTAATGAAGGACATTTTTTAGCACCGTTTTATGACCGTACAGGAGATGGAATTTACGATTATAATGATGGAGATTATCCAAAATATAATGTTGATGGTACCTTAGACCCTTGTGATAAAAGTTTATTACTGGGAGACCAAACAATATGGTGGGTATTTAATGATGTCGGTAATATTCATGGAGAAACAGAAAGTCTTTTACCTGTTGGTGTAGAAATACAAGCGCAAGCTTTTGGGTTTAATACCAATGATGCGATTAATAACATGACTTTTTACCGTTATAAGATAATCAATTGGTCGACGTCTATTTTAAATGAGACTTATTTTGGATCATGGGTAGATCCTGATCTAGGGAATTATCTGGATGATTTTGTAGGCTGTGATGTTATGCGTGGATTAGGCTTCTGTTATAATGGAGATGCTGATGATGACGGTGCAGTAGGGTATGGGGTAAATCCACCGGCAGTTGGTATGGATTTTTTTGAAGGACCATTGGCTGATTTAAATGATAGTATAGATAATGACAGAGACGGAGTTATAGATGAACAAGGAGAACAAATTATCATGTCAAAGTTTGTTTATTATAATAATAATAGTACGAACATTGGTAACCCAAGTACTGCTCTTCAATATTATAATTACTTAGATGGAAAATGGAAAGATAATTCACCTTTGGTTTACGGTGGCACTGGTTACCAGACCGCTGGTGCTCCACTTTGTAATTTTATGTTTCCTGATGATTCAGATCCATTGCATATAGGAACAAATGGAAGTGATCCGGGATTTAATTGGTCAGAAAATCTTCCATGTGCCTCATGTATACCAAATGAACCTAGCGACCGTCGCTTTTTACAATCGGCAGGAAAATTCACTCTTTTCCCTGGTGCAGTAAATTTTATTACAACAGGTGTTGTATGGGCACGAACATCATCAGGAGGACCTGGTGCTTCAATTAAATTACTTAAAGCAGCAGATGATAAAGCACAAAATCTTTTTGAATCTTGTTTCAAAATACTTGATGGCCCAGATGCACCTCAACTTACATTAAGAGAGTTGGATAAAGAGATAATTATATCATTAATAAATCCTCCTGGTTCAAATAATGCAAAAGAAGGATACAGGGAGAAAAACAGTAATATTCCTATAAATCCAAACTCGTATTTTGTTTTTGAAGGATATAAGGTATTCCAGGTAAAAGATCCTTCTGTTTCAATCAATGACCTTCATAATGCAGACAAAGCAAGATTATTACCACAAGGTCAATCGGATATACAAAATGGCCTTAGTCAAATTGTAAATAAATATCTGGATGGCGACTTAAATGCTTATGTTCCTGTTCAAGAAGTTTATGGTGCTGACAAAGGACTTAAACATTCATTTCGTGTTACTACCGATTTATTTGCTTCGGGTGATCCTGGGTTGGTTAATCACAAGACTTATTATTTCATTGCAGTTGCATACGGTTATGATTCGGTTGCAGACGTACTCGATCCTTTACAACCACCCGCACCTGGTTTGTATGGTCAGCCTTATATTCAAAGTAGAAAAAATGCAGATGGGTCTGCGGTAAGTGTTTTTACTGCTATCCCGCATATCTCGGATCCGGAAGCTCAAGGATTAGTGCTTTCTACTTTATTCGGTGATGGACCTGAGATAACAAGGATATCAGGTACAGGAAATGGATATATCACAGGCTCTGACAGACTAACGATGGATCTGAAACAAGATCAAGTCGAAGAGATACTTTTTAATCAATCCAATCCTTCAATCAGGGTATTAAATCCAACTTATAATAAAGGCCGTGGACCTGTCGACATACGTATTTATGATCCAATGAAAGTACCTCCGGCTGATTTCGAACTCTGGATTGATGATACAGTGAGTCAAACAGGAAAGTGGATTTTAAAAAATTTAACTACGGGTCAAATTGACACCTCTACAAAAACTTTGGAATTTCCATACGATCAGTTATTTCCTGAATATGGTTTTTCTGTAAGTATGAACCAAGTAAAAGCTCCAGGTCAATACAGATCCGGTGGTAACGGTGCAATTGGAGTAACGACTACATTTGAAAATTCCAGTAATAACTGGTTATCGTTTATTCCTGATATAGATAATTTTGCTCCACTAAACTGGATTCTTGCAGGAGCTGAAACGTCTGATTATTCAGACGGAGATGGAGCTATAGATGGATCAGCATTTTACGAAAAACTATTTAATGGAATATGGTCTCCTTTTATTTTGGTAAATAGAAATTCAGTTGGTGTGGATAATATTGCACCTGCTCCTTTTATTACCGGTCAACAAGCGCAGGATTATGACTCTTTAATGTATCTTGGAAGTGTTGATGTAATTATTACTCCGGATAAAAGCAAATGGAGCCGTTGTGTAGTTTTTGAAATGGGTAATACGATTGCGGAAAACGAAGGACGTCAAGGTAGGTGTCTAATAAGAAAACATCCATCATTGAATATTGACGGTATACCTAGTACTGTTGATTCCGGTTTTAGCTATTTCCCGGGTTATGCAATAAATATTGAAACCGGGGAACGATTAAATATTGCCTTTGGTGAGGATAGCCACCTTACTCAGGACAATGGTAATGATATGTTGTTTAATCCAACGGCATCCGGCCTGACGTTTACTCCTGATTCTGTTAAATTAATATTAGGTGGTAAACATTACATTTATGTTTTCGGTCATAAAAATCCGGAAACACCGAATGGTTCTACAGATACAAGTTATTATGGTCCTGCCTACGATGGTTGTAATTATATTCATAGTAAGTTATGGGGGCTTCCCGCATTATTAAATACATCATTTTCAAGAAACAGGATTAAATATACTTGGAAGGATTGTATGTGGGTGAGTTGTCCTATTCTTACTCCCGGACAAACATTACTAAGTAATGAAGTTCATGTTCGTTTAAGAGTTGCAAAACCTTATCGGTATTATGATACAGGTGTTCAAAATTCCGTGAATAACAATTTTCCATTTTATAAATTTGGAACCACAGAACTTGCTCCAAAATTAAATCAAACGGAGGTAGCAAAGAATGCATTGAGTCTTATAAATGTGGTTCCAAATCCATATTATGCCTATTCGAATTATGAAAATAATCAGCTTGATAATAGAATAAAGATTGTAAATCTTCCTCCTAAATGTGTTGTTTCAATTTATACTACATCTGGCACACTAGTTCGTCAGTTTAAACGTGATGCAGGAGGTGGAGTTGGTTATAATAATTCATCTGGCGCTGTTTTTCCTGAAATAAATTTGGAGAGTTCCATTGATTGGAATCTGAAAAATGCTGCAGGAGTGCCGATAGCTAGCGGAATATATCTTATACATATTTCTGCTGAGGGTATAGGTGAAAGGACAATTAAATGGTTTGGAGTTATTCGTCCAATTGATCTAGACACTTTCTAATTGTTTTATTTTATTCGCAAAAAAATATTATCATGAAATCCAATTATAGAAATACAATGATCAGAATAGTTTTATTATTACTGATATTACCTTTTGGAAAATTAAAAGCGGGTAATCCTGATCGTGCAGGTCAAGCAGGCGCTTCTGAATTATTGATTAACCCATGGGCTCGATCATCGGGTTGGGGTGGTGCAAACAGCGGAGGAATTCATGGATTGGAAGCACAGTTTTTCAATGTTGCAGGAACTGCTTTTACGAAAAATACAGAAGCTATATTTTCTCATACAAATTATTTTCAAGGTAGCGGTATGACATTAAATGCTTTTGGGCTTACTCAGAAGACTGGTGAAGCAGGGGTATTGGGAATTAGTATTGTTTCTTTGGCTTTTGGTGATATAGAGGTCACAACTACAGAACAACCGGATCGTTCAGGAGTAACTTATTCTCCTCAGTTTATCAATCTTGGGATTTCCTATAGTAAGGTTTTTTCTAATTCAATTTATGGAGGAGTTAATTTTAAAATAGTCACAGAGAGTATATCAAACATAACAGCAAGTGGTATTGCCATAGATGCTGGGATACAATATTTAACCGGAACAAATGATGATCGTAATAATATTAAATTTGGTATTGCATTAAAAAATGTTGGAACATCACTTAAGTTTGGAGGCGATGGCCTTTCCACCCGGGTTAGTGCTCCTTCAACAAATAATGTTTATCAGTTAACAGTTGAACAGAGAGCCTCAGGCTTTGAAATGCCTTCATTATTAAACATTGGGGCTTCCTATGATTTTGATTTAGCACTTGACCACAAATTGACTCTGGCCGGTACTTTTACTTCAAATTCATTTACGAACGATTTGTATGTTGTCGGATTGGAATATAGATTTCGTAATATCTTTATGATCCGGGGTGGTTTAGCTTATGAAAATAATATTTTTGACGATGCAATAAGCACAACAGTTCTTGGTGGCCCTTGTGCCGGTGTTACTTTGGATATTCCTATGGGAAAAAGTGGAAAATCGTTCGGAATTGATTATTCATTCAGGGCAACAAACCCTTGGGATGGTATACATAGTTTTGGTTTACGTTTTACATTATAAAAAAGCTTATATTTGCATTAATAACAAGACTCCGGCAACGGACTCTTGTTTTTTTAATTTAGTTACATTGAGAAAATAAATAAAGATGTCATTACAGTATTTTACACCGCAAGGATTAAAGAAATTGCATGATGAGCTTAACCAGCTAAAGAATGTTGAACGCCCACATATTTCCAGACAGATAGCTGAAGCCCGCGACAAAGGCGATCTTTCAGAAAATGCAGAATATGATGCAGCTAAAGATGCTCAAGGTTTACTTGAACTTAAAATTTCAAAGCTTGAAGAAATTGTTGCCAGTGCAAGGCTAGTAGATGAAACAAAACTTGATTCATCAAAAGCATTGGTTTTGTCAAAAGTCAAGATTAAAAACAAAGGAAATGGCTCTGTCATGACCTATTTATTGGTTGCCGAAAATGAGGCAGATTTAAAACTTGGAAAAATATCAGTTACGTCACCTATTGGAAAAGGATTACTTGGAAAAAAGGTAGGTGAAGTAGCAGAAATTGTAGTTCCTTCCGGTAAAATGGAATTCGAGATTCTTGAAATATCCAGATAATGGCCTCCATTTTTTCCCGCATCATCAATGGCGAAATACAATGTTACAAGATTGCGGAGGATGAAAAATGTTTTGCATTTCTTGATATAAGTCCATTAGCAAAAGGTCACACCCTTGTTGTACCTAAAAAAGAAACTGATTATATTTTTGATATTGCCGACGAAGAGTATAAGTATCTTTGGAATTATGCAAAGTATGTTGCACAAGCTGTTAAAGTTGCTATTCCCTGTAAACGGATTGCCGTTGCTGTAATCGGTTTGGAAGTTCCACATGCTCATATCCATCTAATACCAATGAATAAGGTAAGTGATATGAATTTTGCAAATCCTAAACTAAAGATTGCGGATAATGAAATGCTTGATATAGCCGAACGTATTCGTTCCGCATTCCAAAAAGGATGATTAAGATTTTCTGAATCCCGGCCTTTATTGAATAGAAAATAAATTTTTTTGAAATCTCTGACCAATTATTCTAATCATATTAGAATGCAAGAAACATTTCAATAAAGTAGTGTTCGGAACCTTTATGATATTTAATTCTAAGTAATTTTTCAAATATTACCACTGTTTTTCGTTGAGTATCTTTACGTTCTTTGCGTTTTTTAACTACCGTCGAATTTTTAACGCGAAGAGCGCGAAGATGCGCAAAGGTTCGCAGCGTTTATTAATTGACTATTTTGGTTTTAATTATTCTTAATCAAAAGTTCCCAACTCTACTGATTTCAATTGCAAAATCCCGGTTTATTGGTTAACTCTTTTTGGATTTGAAGCAATAAAAGATTTCCAACCGGAATGTTTGCCCGTATTTTCACCGGTATTGCCTCTTTGAAAATGATGACATAAAGCAGCAGCCAGACCGTCAGTTGCATCCAGATATTCAGGCGTTTCTTTGTAGTTTAAAATTGTTTGAAGCATGGCAGCGACCTGTTCTTTAGACGCATTTCCGTTACCTGTAATACTTTGTTTTATTTTTTTAGGAGAATACTCAAAAATAGGAATAGTACGGTAGAGGGCCGCTGCCATTGCCACTCCCTGAGCACGGCCAAGCTTGAGCATGGATTGAATATTTTTTCCGAAAAAGGGAGCCTCAATGGCAAAATCATCCGGATGATACTGATCGATAAGTGAAATCGTTTTTTCAAAAATCGTTTTTAATTTTAAAGCATGACCATCAAGTTTTTCAAGATGAATAACGCCCAAAGCAATTAATTCCATCCGTGATGTATCTGTCAATATTAAACCATAGCCCATTATATTTGTGCCGGGATCAATACCTAAGATTATTTTTTCCGCCATGGAATTGGTTATTGGTTAATAGTTTTGAGAAAATAGTTATTGTTTTTTCTTCTGGATATAAATGCTGATTACTACTAAACAATAACCAACATCTTAAGTATATTCGTACTTTTTGATGGTTACTATGATACAAAGAAAGTTAAATAAATCCGGAAAGTGGTGGCTTGCTATTAAAATCATACTTGCTGTTTGTGCTTTATGGTTTATTTATCAAAAAGTCTTTACACACGAAAGTTCAAAAAATTATTTAACACAACTAAAAACAGCTTTACAAAACCCTCAATCAGCATTTCTGTTTTTAATAGTATTGATTTTAATGATTCTAAACTGGACTACAGAATCGTTGAAGTGGAAATTTATGATAAAAAAAATTGAAGAAATTAGTACAGTCAGGGCTTTGGAGGCAGTATTTTCCGGACTTACGGTTTCCTTTTTTACTCCGAACAGAATAGGTGAGTATGCCGGACGAGTGTTTCATTTGAAAGAAGGAAAAAGAATGCAGGCTACTTTCATAACAATGATTGAAAATAGCAGCCAACTATTGATAACGCTGCTTGCGGGAAGTATTGCTTGTATGTTTTATATGAGTGATTATATGGAAATGAATTCCTGGATTTTTTTGTTAATACGTTTTTTGTTATTGGTTTTTTCTGGTTTTTGTATAATCCTTTTTTTTAATCTCGATCTGTTTGAAATTTTTTTCAAAAGGTTTAAAATGTCTGAATATTGGAGACAAATTTTTCACGTTTTTTCACTTTACTCAACAAAAGAATTGATGAAGGTTTTATTGTTATCTCTAGTAAGATATATAATATTTTCAATACAGTTTTATATTCTACTACGAATTTATGGAAGTCCAATTCATCTTTTTCCCAGTCTGTTAATGATTGCAATGACTTTTTTTGTAATGGCTGTTGTGCCAACATTTACGATTGCAGAAATAGGAATAAGAGGTGCAGTAGCTGCTTATTTTTTCGGTAAAATTACTATTGATGTATTGCCGGTTCTAAATGCTACTTTTTCTTTGTGGTTGATAAATCTTGCCATTCCCGCATTGGCAGGGGCATTTTTTATTTTTCATTTCAAGTTAGAAAAAAACGGGAGATGATAATTTATGTAATTACATACGGTTTAACTTTATTTTATGTCATCTATTTATTTTGGTGCCTGAAGAATTGGTTAAAGATCAGAGATAAGTCGTTTGATGGATTAAAGTTTACAAATATTAAGGTAGCTGTTGTAATTCCTGCCAGAAATGAGGAGACCAATTTACCAATATTACTTCAATCATTAGTTATTCAATCCTATCCTAAAGAGAATTTTCAGATAATAGTTTCTGATGATCATTCAACAGACAATACAATAAAAATATCAGAAAAATATTTTATTGAGAACAATATAAAGAACGGGAAATGTTTAAGTAGTCCAAAAGAGTCAAAGAAAGAAGCAATAACACATGCTATAAGAAATACAGAAGCGGAATTAATTATTACAACAGATGCCGATACAACAATGGATAAAGATTGGATATCTTCTATTGTACAGGAGTATGAAAACACCGGAGCTTATTTGATTTGCGGACCGGTAATGTTAATCGGACAAAATAATATTTCTGAAAAATTACAATCGATAGAGTTTACGGGACTTTCCGGAATCGGAGCTTCCGGTATAATTGCGAATCTTCCTATGTTTTGTAATGGTGCAAATCTCGCATTTTCAAAAAAAATATTTGATGAGGTGAATGGGTATGAAAGATCATTGAGTTACTCGGGAGATGATACACAATTGATGTTAAAAATACACAAATCGTATCCGGGTAAAATTTCTTTTTTGAAGGATTCACGTGCTATAGTTCAAACAAGTGTAGTAAAACGAAATTCTGATCTTTTCGAACAAAGGAAAAGGTGGGCATCTAAGATTCCAAATACACTTTCAGGGTTTACGATTTTTATCTCTGTTATGGTTTGGCTTGTACACTTTTTTCTGTTGATCTATTTTGTAAAGGCACTGATTGATTTCAATTTTTTACTTTTATTTTTACCGTTCATCATGATTGCTGTTTCTGAAATAGTATTGCTCAAATCGATTGGGAAATTTTTTAATGAAAATATTCCTTCATGGTTAGTAGTTATGGGCGTTCCGATTTATTGTATATATATTGTTAGTGTAGGCTTATTAGCACCTTTTGCAACATATCAATGGAAAGGAAGAAAAGTAAAATGAAATCATACGGAGAATCACCTGTACAACAAATTAAAAGGCGTTTTAGAAAAAATAAAACGGCTACGGCAGGATGGTATTTTATTATTCTTTCATTTTTAGTCGCCATATTTGCTTATGTAATTATTCCTGATAATACACCTATGTCTAATCGGATTAATTTATCGATTAGCAATCAATCGCCAGGATTTAAAGTTCAAATACTTAAAGTTCCGAAAAGCTATGTGGAGAAGTCGGGATTTTTTCAAAAGATATTCTTTGGACGTAAAGATGCTTTTGATTATATTCCGATTACTTCTTTTCGTATCCAAGAAAACAATTTATATTTCAGAGAATTTACCGGCGATACTGATTCAATTTCAATTCCTGAAAATAAAATATCAATTCAAAAATTTTCTGAAAAATCTGCGAAAAGTGAGATAGATTTTCGAGATCAAAATATTATTCAGAGGAGATTTTTATTTGGTACTGATCGATATGGCCGGGATATGTTTAGTCGTTTATTGGCCGGTACACGGGTGACATTGAGTGTAGGATTAGTTGCTGTTATCATATCACTCATTACAGGTTTATTTTTTGGTTCACTGGCGGGTTTTTATAGGGGAAGAGTCGACAATATTATTGTTTGGCTTATAAATGTTGTTTGGTCTATTCCAACATTATTGCTTGTTATTACCATTACTCTTGTGTTGGGAAAAGGATTTGAACAAGTATTTATTGCTGTTGGTTTGACGATGTGGGTAGATGTAGCACGTATTGTTCGGGGACAATTATTTAGCATTCGTGAGCTTGATTATGTATATGCAGGAAAAGTAATGGGTTTCAGAAATTTCAGAATTATCGGTTTACATATGCTTCCTAATGTGATCGGGCCAGTTCTTGTAGTAGCAGCATCAAATTTTTCTACAGCTATTCTTCTCGAAGCCGGATTAAGTTTCCTGGGCATTGGTGCTCAGCCACCAATGCCATCGTGGGGAGCAATGATTAAAGAAAACTACGGCTATATTATTATTCCCGGATCAGCTTATCTGGCTATTTTACCGGGGTTGGCAATTATGTTTCTGACAATGGCTTTTACATTTGTTGCCAAT
>JANLOW010000466.1:0-1532 GCA_031366785.1 Bacteroidota bacterium
TCACCCTTTTCTTCGTCAGAATAACTGGATGACCAGAAACCTGGTCGTAGCCGGCAATTTTAATATGACGAATGTGGATGAACTTTTCAACGATTTAATTTTAATTGGCCAGCATCCAAAAGAAAAAGCCGACACTGTTACTGTTATGGAAAACATTGGCCATTATCTCGATGAAGAAAACGAAGAAATGTATGCCCGATTCAGACAGCTGGGAAATAGTAAACAGGAAATTTCTCCGCTCATAGCCGAGCACATGGACATTGCAAAAATTCTTCGAAACTCTTCGAAGAATTGGGACGGTGGATATACAATTGCCGGATTACTTGGTCATGGAGACGCTTTTGTTTTACGTGATCCCGCCGGAATTCGGCCTGCGTATTATTATAAAGACGATGAAATTGTTGTAGTTGCAAGTGAACGGCCGCCAATACAAACCGCTTTAAATGTTTCGGTTGAATCAATCAAAGAAATAGCTCCCGGGCATGCTTTGATTATCAAAAGAAATGGAAGAATCACAGAAGAAAAAATTAAAGAGCCAACGCAACGACTGAGTTGTTCGTTTGAAAGGATTTATTTTTCACGCGGCAGCGATATTGATATTTATAAAGAACGAAAAGAATTAGGACGACTGCTTTGTCAACAAACACTTCAATCTGTAGATTACGATTTACGAAATACTGTTTTTTCATACATACCGAATACAGCCGAAGTAGCTTTTTATGGAATGCTTCATGGGATGGAAGACTATCTCCGCGATGTTCAGAAAAGAAAAATAAAAGCACTCGGTGCAAACCCTAATGATGAAAAACTTTCAGAGATATTGTCGATACGGCCGCGTTCGGAAAAGATTGCAATTAAAGATGCAAAACTAAGGACATTTATTACCAATGACGATGACAGAAGCGATATGGTCGCTCATGTTTATGACATTACTTATGGAACAATAAAAAGCGGTTCTGATAATTTAGTAGTTATAGACGATTCAATTGTAAGAGGCACTACACTGAAGAACTCCATCCTAAGAATGCTGGATCGTCTGGGGCCAAAAAAAATAATTGTTGTCAGTTCGGCTCCGCAAATCCGTTATCCTGATTGTTATGGAATTGATATGGCACGTATTGGCGACCTCATTGCATTTCGGGCAGCGATTCAATTACTCGAAGAAAATAATCTAGAACACACTATAGAAGAAGTGTATGAACGATGCAAAGAACAACTTGATTCTAAAGTTGGTGAAATGAAAAATTATGTTCGAATGATTTATCAGCCTTTCAGTGCAGAACAAATAAGCGCTAAAATTGCAGAGTTAGTAACACCGGAAAATTTTCAGGCAGACCTGCAAATTATTTTTCAAAAAATTGAAGACTTACACAGCGCTTGTCCCAATCATCGCGGCGACTGGTATTTCAGCGGCAATTATCCAACGGCGGGTGGAAATAAAGTGGTGAGCAGGGCGTTTGTAAATTATATTGAGAAGAGAAATGAGAGAGCGTACTGATCCCGATAGCTATCGTATATGCGTCAGGCTAATT
>JANLOW010000471.1:0-3981 GCA_031366785.1 Bacteroidota bacterium
ACCTGCTCCCTGAATCTTGCAAACACTCCATAAAAAACACCGGTAAATGCAAAAATGGCAACTAAGCCAATAGTATGATTGGAAGGATCATCCAGAATTATTTGTTTTAATTCATCAACACCGATAATATATGCAAGAAAAGTATTGGCTATTATAAATGAAATCAGAAAGAAGATTCCATGTTTCAATAATTTTTTTCTTATTTTATCTGTTGTTAATGGCGCTTTATGTAATACTTTCTGTTGCATGTAATCTCCTTCTATTAAGTATTCTATTTTGCGGAATACCATTTCCAGAAATATTGTTTGTGGGCATGCCCAACCGCACCATAAACGACCAAAAAGAGCAGTGAATAAAATAATAAAAACTGCAAATGTCAGCATTGCCAATACAAAAAGGAAAAAATCCTGAGGCCAAAATGCTATACCAAAAATAATAAATTTTCGTTCCAGCACATTGAGCAGCATAAACGGATGACCATTTATTTTGATGAATGGCTGAATAAACATTATCACTAATAAAACAATTGTTACTAATGTTCTTAAATTGTAAAGTTTTCCTTTTGGTTTTTTAGGATAAATCCATTGCCTCTTACCTTCTTTGTTAATGGTAGAAATGCTATCCCTGAAATTTTCCTGGTTTAGCTGTTTATCTTTAGCTTCATTCATTCTATTTTTTAATCGAACTGCCTGCAACGACCGCTGTTGAAGAATCTGTTGCTTGTTTAAATGTTTCAACCCATATATCCCCTTGTGGATCTTTTGCAACTAAAGGTTTTGTACCTTGAAGTGTGAGAATAAAACTGGCTACTTGTTGAATTTGTTTCGGTACTAGTTGTGTTTTCCAGGAAATCATTCCCTTGGCAGGAACGCCATTTGTAATGGTTGCAAAAATATTTTTAATTCCTCCACCGTGTATCCAGAAATCGTCTGTTAAATTAGGACCTACTTGTCCGCCACCATCTGCAAGGTGACACGCAACGCAATTCTTAACGAAAATGTTTTTCCCTTCAGCAAGTCCGTTCACATCTGTTAGTACAATTACATTCTCTTCATTTACATTTTCTCCCGAAATTTTTATTCTTTCCTCTTTTGCTATTTGTGCTTGTGTTAACTCATCTTTATATTCTTGAAGTTGTAATTTTCCGGTACCCGAAACGTGGTAAGAAATCATATATACAACTGCAAAAATAATTGTAAAAATAAATCCCCATTTCCACCAAGGTGGAAGACTATTATCTAATTCACGAATACCATCGTAATTATGATCAAGCATTATATCTGCCTCTCTTTCAAGGGGGATTGCTCGAGTTAAAAATTTTCGATCGAATTTTGTCCATGCGTTTTCTTTATCTTCATTTATTTTCACCTGCAATGGTATATTCTTTTCAGCTTTTCTTTCGGCAGGACCATAATAACGCATAATTGCTTTTAATGACGAATACAATACAAATATTGTAATTGCCATGACACAGAAAAGTAATATTAACAACCATGTAGAAGCATCGTAGTCGAATATTTTTGTAAATCCGTCTCTTGCACCATGATTAACAGGAGCAGTATTCTGTGCATTTGTCTGTTGAGAAAGTAATATTATGCCTACTCCAATTAAATAAAATTTATTGTTGAAATTAATTTTATTATTCATACGTGATGAGTTATTGTTTATTTATTTCAACATTATTAGTTAAAGGTGCATGACTCATTTCTTCTAGATGTTTTTTATCTGCTTTTATTACCCATATAAACATTCCGATAAAGAAAATAAAGAATACGAGTAATGAAAACATGGGGTAAATTCCAATTCCATCAATTGTTTCAAGTGTGTTTTTAAACATTGTATCTTTTATTATTGTTATTTGCTATAATCACCGGTTGTTTTATTTCCTTTAATATCAATTCCTAATCGCTGCAAGTATGCTGTTATTGCAACAATTTCTTTTAGAGCGTCCACCTTTATTCCATCTTTTTTCAGATTTTCGGAAATTTTATTTGCCTGCTTCATTAAGTCATTGTTAGCTGCCAAATCATAATTGTTTTCATAAGGAACACCTAGTGTAATCATTGCCCTTATTTTGGCCGCTGTTGTAGATGTATCCAAATCTTTCTCAATCATAAATTCATAAGCCGGCATTATTGAACCGGGCGACATTGTTGTAGGATCCATCATATGATTGTAATGCCAAGAGTTTGGATATTTACCTCCTACACGATGTAAATCAGGCCCGGTTCTTTTTGAACCCCATTGGAATGGATGATCATAAATAAATTCACCCGCTTTTGAGTATTCTCCATAGCGCTCTGTTTCTGAACGAAACGGCCGTATCATTTGCGAATGGCATGTATAACATCCTTCCCGGACATAAATATCACGACCTTGTAATTCAAGTGGCGTATATGGTTTTACACTCGCTATCGTCGGTATATTTGATTTAATCATAAACGTTGGTATCATTTCAACAACGCCTCCGATAAGTATTACAATTAAACTCCAAAATAACATCGTAACCGGTCTTCGTTCGATCCATCGGTGCCAGTGTCCACTTTTATGTGGGACATAAATTTTCTCAAGTGCTGGAGCTTCAGCTGGTTCATCTGCAATAAGTTTCCCTGCTCGCATTGTCAGAACTAGATTGTAAACCATCACTAGTGCGCCAATTAGATAAAGACTACCTCCAACTGATCGCAGGGCATACATGGGTTTTATCTGCACAACTGTTTCCAAAAAATTTGGATAACGTAGAATTCCATCAGCGGTAAACTCTTTCCACATCAGACTTTGTGTAAATCCCGCCCAATACATAGGTATTGTATAGAATAATATTCCTAATGTCCCTATCCAGAAATGAAATCCGGCAAGTTTTTTTGAATGCAGTGGGGTATTAAATATTCTCGGTATAAGCCAGTATAATATTCCAAAAGTCAGAAAACCATTCCATCCTAAGGCTCCAACATGCACATGTGCAATTGTCCAGTCTGTGAAATGTGAAATAGCATTTACACTTTTTAAAGAAAGCATCGGGCCTTCAAAAGTTGCCATACCATAAGCCGTAACAGCCACTACCATAAATTTTAAAACAACATCATCGCGGACTCTGTCCCAGGCGCCTCTCAACGTTAATAAACCATTTATCATTCCTCCCCATGACGGTGCAATAAGCATTATTGAAAATACAACACCAAGTGATTGTGCCCAATCAGGTAAAGCTGTATATAAAAGATGATGTGGTCCGGCCCATATATATAGAAATATTAAAGCCCAGAAATGTATGATTGACAAACGATAGGAGTAGACCGGACGATTTGCAGCCTTCGGTAGAAAATAATACATCAATCCGAGATATGGCGTTGTTAAAAAAAATGCTACCGCATTGTGGCCATACCACCATTGCACCAAAGCATCCTGAACACCGGCATAAACAGGATAACTCTTTGTTAAACTTATTGGTATTTCCATAGAGTTTACTATGTGAAGAACAGCAACGGTAATTACAGTGGCTATATAAAACCAAATAGCTACATAAAGGTGTCGTTCCCTTCTCTTAATGATGGTACCAAACATATTGATTGCAAAAATTATCCATATAAGAGCAATTAAAATGTCTATAGGCCATTCAAGTTCTGCATATTCTTTGCTGGTTGTAATTCCAAGAGGTAATGTTATAGCCGCTAAAACAATTATTGATTGCCAACCCCAGAAATGTACTTTACTCAATACATCACTGAACATTCTTGCTTTACATAATCGCTGAAGAGAATAATACAATCCCATAAAAATTCCATTTCCTACAAAAGCAAATATTACGGCATTCGTATGCAGTGGTCTAATTCGGCCGAATGAAACATGTGGATCAAAATTTAAACCGGGGTAGGTTAGTTGCAGGGCAGCAAAAAGCCCTACTAACATTCCCACAATACCCCAAACCATTGTGGCAATCGCAAAGTTTTTTACAATACGGTTGTCGTAACTGAATTTTTCAAT
>JANLOW010000508.1:0-2071 GCA_031366785.1 Bacteroidota bacterium
TAAATTTTCCTGCAATTTCATATTTCTATTCAGTCACCCACAAGCTCCTTCCAGGATGACGACGTTGAACTCAGGAAGAATGCCGTCTTCTTGCCGTCGATCCAAAATTGTATAATAAATCACTGCTTGTTGACGGCAAGAAGACGGCATTTTATCAAGTAAGAGATGTGTCATCCTGAAAGGAACTGCTATGTAGAAAAGTTACTGCAATAGATTGCGATCCGTTAATATTACATAAAAATATGTTTTTGTATTCAGTTTAACAAAAATATTTCCAACTGCTATATGCGGTCAATCTAATTATTTAAAAAGCCGCCATTATTTGTATGAATTCAAAAGAGGTACGCCTACTTGTGACTGTTATTAAATAACCGTTCCTTGCTTTGCGTTTTCCTCTTCATTTTATTGGGAATTTTTTTTTGTTGATACTGAATATTGTTTTTATTTATATATTTATTCCGTTGTAAAAAACATAACGGGCTCTGCAGAGGTGCAACCCGCCAGGGATATTACAACCAGATGAGCATATCATCCCTTGGTAGTTTAACACCTTGTTGGATTACCAGGGATTTTATCTATATGCTTTTCTGTTGATGCCTTAAAAACCTTTTCATTGTTTGATGATTGCTTTTTTGTTTGTCGTAATCCTTTTTTCACTGCTTTTTCTTTTTCTTTTTTTTGTAAATAATCCGCTTGATAATTTTGTTTGTTCAGAACAACACCTTTGGCAATTAAAGCTAATCGACGGGCAACCTTTATAATTGCATGTTTATTATTCTTTACTGCATGTTTGCTATAATAGGCTAAGAGTTCTGTTGACTTTCTTATGGAGGTCCATGAAGCCTCAATCAACAATGGTCGTAAATGCTTGTTGCATCTCGGTTGCATGCCTTTTGTTCGAAGGACATCTCCCGAGCTGTCATTCCAAGGTGTTAATCCAAGATAGCTGATATATTCATCAGGATCATCAAACCGAGTAAAATCTCCTATTTCGGAAAGTAATGCCATTGCTGTAATTGAGCCAATTCCAGGAACAGTAAGCAAATGTTTATAATCATCAGCGTAAACAGTCTGTACATACAGCCGCAACTGTTTTGTGATTTTAAACTCTTGCTCTCTTTGATATTTTAATTCTTTTATCAACTCTTCCTTGCTAAGTCTTCCGACTTCCGTAGTTAATTCCAACGTGCTTAACCAATCCAATATCTTTTTTGATATGTATTCTTTTTTCTTTAAGGATGATGGCACTTGTATTCCATGATACATCATGAACCCTTTAAGTCTGTTATTACTGCGGGTTACATCTCTTACTCTGCTTTCACGCAAACGAAAAAAACTCCGTAATTCCTGCTGTTCACGAGGCATGATATGAATACCATGAATATTTCTTTTCTCCAGTTGCTGGGCTATATTCCGGCTATCGTGAAGATCTGTCTTATTCTTCTTCTGTTTATCGGTAGAAGGAACATCCGCTGGATGAACAATAATGTTTTTTATCCCTAACTGACAAAGCTGTTCATGATGAGTTGTTCCACTAAATCCCGCTTCATAGGCAGAATAATATTCGCCCCCGGGAAATTTTGATTTCAAAGTTTTAATCAACGCTTCTGGTGAAGGCGGTTGAGTAAAACGAGCTACTTCCATTTCAAGGCTGCGAACAGTTACTGACCATGATTTTTTATGGACATCAAGTCCTACATAAAATTTCTGACAGGAAAAGTCAATTAAATTTGTGATATTTGTCTCTCGCATAGTGCAGTTATTTAATTATTATAATTTGCGAAACTAACGTTATCGCTCTAAATTAAATTTCGGCCCTGTTTTACAGGATGACCGCAACATCTGCACTATGCTTTTTCTTACATAAATACTTTTGGGTTATTAGGGAGTATTTTATTATTTTCTACCTTAACTAAATGACAATGCTCTGAGCGTATCCGAAGGGCGGTCCAAGAGGTAGCCGAAGCGTGAATTTCATTTACCAATTCATAAAACCCAACTATACACTTCGTAGATTTTAAATTCAGCATTTAATTTTTAATCAATTTAATTGCACCGCTGTGATTTGCTG
>JANLOW010000017.1:0-2088 GCA_031366785.1 Bacteroidota bacterium
ACTCTGGTTTCCTGGTTCTCCCTTTAAATCCCGCCAAAAAATACTACCTTCGCGACCCATATAAATCCATTCCTTTTTTATAAGCATTAAGTGAAAAACATTCGAAATTTCTGCATTATTGCCCATATCGATCATGGTAAAAGTACTCTTGCCGATCGTTTACTGGAATTTACCAAAACGATCAGTAAAAGAGATCAACAGGCACAGGTTTTAGACGACATGGATCTGGAGAGGGAACGCGGAATTACTATTAAAAGCCATGCTATCCAGATGCAGTATTTACTCAATGGCGAGCAATACACGTTAAATCTTATCGATACTCCCGGGCATGTCGATTTTTCATACGAGGTTTCGCGTTCAATCGCCGCTTGTGAAGGTGCTTTGCTAATAGTGGATGCAGCACAGGGAATTCAAGCTCAAACAATTTCGAATCTATACCTCGCTCTGGAACATGGATTGGAAATCATACCTGTTTTAAATAAAATCGATCTTCCCAGTGCCGATCCCGAGACAGTGAAAGATCAGATTGTTGATCTGGTTGGCTGTAAAAGAGAAGAAATTATTCCTGCTTCTGCAAAAACCGGTTTAGGTATTGAAGAAATTCTTGCTGCTATTATCGATCGTATTTCAGCACCGAAGGGTGATCCGAAAGCTCCACTTAAAGCATTGATTTTTGATTCTGTTTTTAATGCCTTTCGTGGAATTATTGCTTACTACAGAATTTTCGATGGCGAAATCCGTAAAGGTGATCGCATTAAATTTGCTGCAACCGAACAGGATTATAATGCTGAAGAAGTGGGAATCCTAAAACTTCTTAAAGAACCTCGTGATATTGTAAAGACGGGTGATGTAGGATATATTATTTCCGGAATTAAAGTTGCAAGTGAAATTAAAGTCGGAGATACAATTACACTAGTTGACAACCCATGTAAGGAAGCAATCAAAGGATTTGAAGATGTAAAACCAATGGTATTCGCCGGTTTATATCCTGTTGATACGGATGAATATGAAGAGTTAAGAAAATCGATGGAGAAGTTACAGCTGAATGATGCCTCGCTGGTATTCCAGCCCGAATCATCAGCTGCTCTTGGCTTTGGTTTTCGTTGCGGATTTTTAGGAATGTTGCACATGGAAATAATCCAGGAACGTCTTGAACGCGAATTCAACATGACTGTGATTACAACAGTACCAAACGTTTCCTATACTGCATATCTTACAAACAAGGATGTTTTAGAAATACATAATCCGAGTGAAATGCCGGAACCTAATTTTCTGGAACGTATCGAAGAACCTTATATTAAAGCACAGGTAATTACGAAGGCTGAATATATCGGCGCTATCATGACTCTATGTATTGGCAAACGCGGAGTAATCATGGGACAACATTATCTTACAACAGACCGCGTTGAACTTACTTTCAGTATGCCTTTGGCAGAAATTGTTTTTGATTTTTATGATAAACTGAAATCCATTTCTAAAGGATATGCTTCTTTTGATTATCACCCTATCGGTTATCAGCAAAGTGATCTTGTGAAACTGGATATACGACTAAACGGCGAGCCTGTAGATGCATTGTCAGCTCTTGTACATCGCAGTCATGCCCATGATTTCGGAAAAAAGATGTGTGAGAAATTAAAAGAATTAATCACGCGACAGCAATTTGAAATCATCATTCAGGCAAGTATCGGTACAAAAATCGTAGCACGTGAAACAGTAAAAGCACTTCGTAAAGATGTTACTGCAAAATGCTACGGCGGTGATATTTCCCGTAAGCGTAAACTTTTAGAGAAACAGAAAGAAGGAAAGAAACGTATGCGTCAGGTAGGTAATGTTGAAATTCCCCAGCAAGCGTTTATGGCAGTTTTGAAATTGAATTAATTAATTTGATAATCACTGTTGTCCGGAGAAAAATCATTAATACCTCTGAACATCCTATCCGTTGAACGCGCTATAATATTTCACCCCTAAAGGGGTTTACTTTATGCCGTTATCTTTTTTTATCAATATCTTGTCCCTAACGGGACGGTTGTATATTTAATGCTCCGTTAGGAGCTAAATAATGGTAATATTCAAACATCTCCACTCGAA
>JANLOW010000018.1:0-12518 GCA_031366785.1 Bacteroidota bacterium
GTAAAAGCATTCGGAAAAAATATTTTAATAGACTGCGGATTATTCCAAGGACTAAAGCAACTCCGCCTGATGAACTGGGATAATTTGCCAATTAACAGCAGCGAAATAGATGTTGTATTACTTACACACGGACATCTTGACCACTGCGGTTATTTGCCGCGATTAATAAAAAGTGGATTTAACAAAAAAATTCTTGCAACAGAACCCACACTTGAAATAACAAAAGTGATTCTGGAAGACAGTGCTCGTATACAGGAGGAAGATGCTGAACGAGCAAATCAAGAAGGATTTTCAAAACATAAGCCTGCTAAACCCTTGTACGATAAAAAAGATGTCGAAAAAACAATCCCTCATTTTTCACCCCAACCTTTGGATCAATGGATTGAACTATTTGAGAATATTTCCGCCAGATTCCGTTACAATGGTCACATAATTGGTGCAACTTTTATCGAATTAAAACTCAGAAATAAAATTTTTGTTTTTTCTGGTGATATTGGAAGAGAAAATGATTCTCTTATGTATCCTCCGCAAAAACCTGAACAAGCCGATATACTTATAATTGAATCTACGTACGGCAACAAACTTCACCCTGAAAGTGCAGAAGCGCATCTTGCAGAAGTGATAAATGAAGCAGCACAAAAGCAAGGAACTATCGTCATTCCAAGTTTTGCAGTTGAACGCGCTCAATTATTAATGTTTTTGCTTTGGCAGTTAAGAAAGAAAAATGTAATCCCGAATATTCCAGTTTACATGGATAGCCCAATGGGAAAAAATGTATTGGAAATCTTTCATCATAACAAAGAATGGCATAAACTTTCAGTTGAAGATTGTAACGAAATGTGTAGGGATATTATCCTTGTTCAATCGATACAGGACACAATGAAATTAGCAAGGAAAAAAAGCGCAAAGATTATTATTGCCGGAGGTGGTATGGCTTCGGGTGGAAGAGTGTTAACTTATTTTCAAAACTATCTTGGTGATTCTAACGCAACTATTCTTTTGGCGGGGTACCAGGCAGAAGGCACCAGAGGCAGAAGTTTGTTAGAAGGAGCTTCTGAAATAAAGCTATATGGGAAATATTATCCTGTAAGGGCAAGAACAGTAAACCTGGAGGGCCTTTCTGCTCATGCTGACCAGCGTGAATTAATAAATTGGTTAAGTAACATCAAAAATACACCGGAACATATTTTTATTGTTCATGGTGAGAAGGTTGGAGCAGAAGGATTAAAGAATAAAATCAAAGAAGTATATAATTGGGATTGTGAAATTCCTCTATTGCTTCAAATCAGGGAAATTGATTTAGCTGAAAAAGCCCTCTCAAAATAAAAATAAAAAAATCTTTTTTAATACAAAGGCTGTATGACAAATAGCAACATCAAAATTCATATAACGAAAACAAACTGGTATGTCATCACAGGCGGACCAAGCTCAGGCAAAACGACTACTGTCAACTTGCTTAAAGACAGAGGATATATTACGACTATAGAACACGCGCGACATTACCTTGACACTCAGCGCCTGAAAGGGAAAACAGTTGAAGAGGTTAGAAAGAATCAGATAGAATTTCAAATGGGAGTTTTAAATATGCAAATAGAGCAGGAGAACGAAATATCTCCTGAGGTTCTTGTCTTTCTTGATAGGGCAATTCCTGATGCACTTGCTTACTATCGTTTTTTAAATCTTCCTGAAGATGAAAAATTAGCGAAAGCACTCCTTACTGTTTCGTATAAGAAAGTTTTTATTCTGGATTGTCTTCCATTGGTAAAGGATTATGCGAGAAACGAAGATAATGCAGCACAGAAAAAAATCCAGGTACTTCTTACTGAAGTTTATGAATCATTGCATTTCCCGGTTATTCAAGTTCCCGTTCTTCCACCGGAAGAAAGAGTGGACTTCATTTTGAAAAATCTTTAACGAGGTACTATAGATGAAAACTTTTTAAAATGAAATTCTCATGAACACAAGTATAATTCCAGAATCAGTTATTACTTGTCCGGTTTGCGGTCATAGAAAGAAGGAAACAATGCAAGTTGATGCCTGTCAGTTTTTTTATGAATGTGAAAATTGTAAAACCATTCTCAAATCAAAGCAAGGTGATTGTTGTGTATTCTGTAGTTATGGCTCCGTTAAATGTCCTTCTATACAAATGAATCAGAATTGTTGCAATTAATTGTTATGAAAACAAAATCAAAAACAATCATTATTAATTCCTCTCCTGAAAAAGTATTTGCACAGATGGATGATTTTTCCAAAACAGGAATGCACATGAGCGAAAGTTCCATTATGATGATGGGTAGTAAATTGAATCTTGAGCAACTTTCAATTAACCCTACCGGAGTTGGCGCAAAATATCGCTGGTATGGAAGGATGTTGGGAATGAGAATTGATTTTAGTGAAGCAGTTACAAAGTGGCAATCTCCTATATTAAAGGAATGGGAAATAATCGGAGATGCAAAAATTATAATTATGTCATGGTATCGCATGTGGTTTGAAATAATTTCATCTGAAAACGGAACTATGGCAAAAATATCAATCAGTTACTTGCCTCCCAAAGAATGGTATTTTAAAATCCTTTCTTTTTTATTTGCAAAATGGTATTGCAATTGGTGTTTAAATAATATGCTTCAAGATTCTAAAAATAATCTAAAAAAGTCAATTAAAAATGAAAAATAATAAGGATCATTGGGAAAAAATATTTTCAACTAAAACAGAAAATAAAGTAAGTTGGTTTCAGCAATATCCAAAAACATCAGTGGAGTTTTTTGAGTTATTTAATTTACCATTAGATGCGAATTTAATCGATATTGGCGGAGGTGATAGTCATTTGGTTGATGTATTTATTGAGAAAGGATATAAGAATATTTATATATTGGATATTTCTGTTAATGCAATAGAGAGAACAAAGAAAAGATTAGGAGTAAATGCAGATAAAGTTCATTGGATTGTAACTGATATACTTGATTTTCGACCATCAATAAAATTTGATTTTTGGCATGACAGGGCTGCATTTCATTTTCTGACTTCAGAAGAAAACATAAATAGATATGTTGAAATTGCGGAAAAATCAATAAATCCGGAAGGTTATTTGATTCTGGGAACATTCTCTGAAAGCGGACCGGATAAATGCAGCGGATTGAAAATTAAACAATACAATGAAACTGGAATGTCGGCACGTTTTGAGAAATCTTTTGAAAGAATAAAATGTATCGAAGTTGGGCATGTAACTCCTTTTGAGACAATTCAGAATTTTTTGTTTTGTAGTTTTAGAAGGCTTAAATAATTGTAAAATTGAAGCGAGGTAGTAAATTAATATGTGTGAATAATGTAACTTGTCAACTTAATTGTGTAACAGGTATTATACTTAGGGTACTGATTTTTGTATTGTTGTGAAAACTAATTTTAATGAAAAAATTGTAATTAATAAAATCGGGTAACAGCGCAACTGAAGAGCGGGCAACAGCGCAACTGAAGAAGAATTTAATTCAATAATTAAAACAATGAAAAACAAAAAAATGAGTGCTGGTATTTTTGCTTTAAAGATTTTACTAGTGATTTGCTTTACGACGAGTATTTCTTTTGCTCAAACCAAAGCTGATACTAAAATGATGAAGGATTGTTGCATGATGAAAGATGGAAAAATGATGCAAATGAAAAATGGAAAAATGATGCCAATGGAGAAGGATATGACAATGAAAAATGGAACTAAGTGTATGACCAATGGCGAATGTATGATGAAAGACGGAAAAAAGATGATGATGAAAGAAGGCGAATGTATGGATATGAACGGTAAAATGGATAATTGTTCAATGATGAATAAGGGTGTCAAAAGTAACATCAATAAGAAAGATAAACAAAATGACATGGGAGCAATTTACACATGTCCCATGCATCCTGAAGTTACAGGCAAAAAAGGAAGTAAATGCTCTAAATGCGGAATGGATTTAGTTGAGAAGAAATAATTTACTTAAGGAGTTTTCAAAATGGACATGACCAAAGAGGAGCATGCAAAAATGCAACACGGCAATAAGCCGATGGGAATGGGGGGACACGACCATCATAAAATGATGATTGATGATTTTAAACGGAGATTTTATGTGACGTTAATTCTCACCATTCCTGTTATGTTGCTTTCACCAATGATTCAGCAATGGTTTCATTTTAATCTTTCGTTTTCAGGTTCTACATATTTACTTTTTTCACTTTCTACGGTAGTATTTATTTATGGCGGAATTCCATTTCTTAAAGGATTCGTAGATGAAATGAGGGAAAAGATACCCGGAATGATGACACTTATCGCTGTAGCAATAACTTCAGCTTATGTATATAGTGTCGCAACGGTTTTCGGTTTACAAGGGATGGATTTTTTTTGGGAACTCTGCACGCTAATTTTAATCATGTTATTAGGACATTGGATTGAAATGAAATCTGTTGCGGGTGCATCAAAAGAACTGGAATTGCTTGTTCAGTTGATGCCATATGATGCGCACATGATTATGGGCGAAATGATACATGAGGTAAAAACTGATTCGCTTAAGGAAGGCGATTATATTTTAATAAAACCCGGAGAAAAAGTTCCGGCTGATGGTGTTGTAATAGAAGGAGAAAGTTATTTGAACGAATCAATGTTAACAGGAGAGTCTATTCCTGTAAAAAAGCGAATTGAGGAAAAAGTAATTTCAGGTTCAATAAATGGAAATGGTTCTTTGAAAGTAAAAGTTAGCCACTCAACAAAAGATTCTTACTTATCAAGAGTAATTAAACTGGTTGAGGATGCACAAAAAACAAAATCCAAAACTCAATTGCTTGCTGACAAGGCGGCACGCATTCTTACAATAGTTGCTTTGTTAGCAGGCTTTTTAACTTTCTTTTTCTGGTGGCTGATAGCAAACGAACCCGTAGCGTTTGCTCTAGAAAGAATGGTAACAGTAATAGTTATTTGTTGTCCGCATGCTTTAGGACTGGCAGTTCCTTTAGTAGTTGCAATATCCACTTCTCTTTCTGCAAAAAGTGGTTTACTTATTAAAAATAGAACAGCCTTTGAGAATTCAAGAAAAATTACGACAATAATTTTTGATAAAACAGGAACGTTGACATTTGGAAAGTTCGAAGTTTCAAGGATAAAGTCTTTGGATACTTCTTTTGATGAAAAAGAAATCATTAGGCTTTCAGCCGCATTGGAACAAAATTCTGAACATCCAATTGCAACCGGAATCATTTTAAAAGCAAATGAGCTTACAATAAAAGTTCCGGCAGTGAATAATTTCAAAGCCATTACCGGAAAGGGAGTAGAAGCCGATGTAGAGGGTAAAAATATAAAGGTTGTTAGTCCGGGTTACCTCAAAGAAAGTAACATTGCATTGCCGGAAAATTATTCAACCACCAATGCAGAAACCATTGTGTTTATCATTGTCAATAATCAATTAGCGGGATACATTGCTCTTGCAGATAAAATTCGTCCGGAGTCTTCAGATGCAATTGAAACACTTCGTGCAAATGGAATCAAATCAATTTTACTAACCGGCGATAATTTATCGGTTGCAAAGAGTGTAAGTGATGAATTAAAAATGGATAGTTTTTTTGCTGAAGTATTACCCCACCAGAAATTAGAGAAAATAAAAGAACTGCAAAGCAAAGGGGAATTTGTGGCTATGACGGGTGATGGAGTAAACGATGCGCCGGCTTTAGCTCAAGCGGATGTTGGCATTGCTGTAGGAAGTGGAAGTGATATTGCAGCCGAAACAGCTGGAATAATTTTAATTAACAGTAATCCAAAGGATATAGCTAAACTTATTCTTTTTGGCAAAGCCACGTATAAAAAAATGATTCAAAATCTTATTTGGGCAACCGGGTATAATGTTATTGCTCTTCCACTTGCTGCAGGAGTTCTATATAAGTATGGAATATTATTGAGTCCTGCCGCCGGAGCTGCGTTAATGTCTGCAAGTACGATTGTGGTTGCTATAAATGCAAAATTTTTAAAAATTTAATAAGAGTTTGCTATTCAAAAATAAATGAATTTTACTCCGGACTCGTAAAATCAAAACTTACAACAGTTGTATTAAAAAGAACCGGATTTTTACTCCAGGTTTCAATTGTATTTCGATGGCGAATTACAATATAATAACTATTATTTAGTACAACGTCCGGAAAATAAAATAGTCCAATACCGTTTATATTTATAGTATTAGACACAGTATGTACTAATGCATAAGGAGATAATTTATTATGTAATTCTACTGAAATAGTATCGCAGAGATTTGGAAAGTTAGTAGGATTAACTACAGCAGCCATTTTGCCGTTGCCGAGATAAAATCCTTCGATTATTAGTTTTATATTCAAAGTGATTCCACTACAAAGTTCATCTACTTGATTATTACAATTATCATCAATACCATTTCCGCAAATTTCAATTGCTCCGGGATAAATGGAATTACTTAAATCATTACAATCCGTGTTATCATTAATATAACCTGCAGGTTGAGAACATTCGGATAAAATATCAGCAGGATCTCCATAACCATCTCCATCACCATCATGATACCAATTACTAACTTCATTACGAATTACAATAACAACTCCATTCATTGTGTCACTGCATGTTGTTAAATTATTTGTGGCTATAACGGAATAATTTCCGGAATTAATTTGATTGCCAAATGAAAATGGAGAACCGTTTCCATTTACAATTGAACTAGCTACAGTAGTGTTATTAATAAATAATTGATAGCCGATATTGTTTTCAGAATTACTTAATCCAACCGGAACACCATCTCCGGGTACAGCACAAAAGCTGCCACCACCTGTTACATTTGCTATTTGAGGATTAGGTAATATATTAACGGTAACAAAATTATTCATCGATGAAGAACAACTGGTTCCCGGATCGGTTGCACGTACCGTATAATCACCCGGTATGGTTTGATTTCCGAATGACAAAATACTATTGTTTCCGTTGACTGGTAATCCTTGATTTGAATTATTTAATTTTAACTGATAAAGAATTCCGATTTCAGAAGCATCCAAACCGACAGGCAGACCATTACCATTTAAACAATAGCCACCACCACCGGTTACTGAATGGACAAAAGGATTTGAATTGATAGTAACATTTACTATATTATTCATAGAACGGGTACATCCTGTAATAATATTTGTTGCAACAACAGAATAAGTACCGGCTGTATTAATATTTCCGAAAGAAAAAGTAATTCCATTTCCATTTACTGTATTACCTGCATTAACTCCATTTAATAAAAGTGAGTAAGAAATTCCGCTTTGTGAACTACTAAGACCAATTGGAACACCTGATCCTCCCATGCAAAACGATCCTCCGCCTGTGACATTGAATGTTGTAGGTAGAGTATTTAATGTAACCGTTACAGAGCCGCTCATTGTAGAAGTACAGCCGGCAGAAGTGTTTGTACCTACAACGGTATAAGTACCGGCGGCTGTTTGATTACCAAAATTCAATGAATTACCATTACCTGCAACAAAGCCTCCAACATTAGCAACACCATTTTTTAATTGATAATTAACTCCTGTTTCCGAACCGCTTAGACCAACTGCTACACCACTGCCTCCGGAACAAAAACTGCCTCCTCCATTTATAGAATACAATGTTGGTTTAACTGAAACAGCTATTGTATTTGTCGTTGCAATACATCCATTTTGACTGGTAACTGTGCTGTAATAATTTCCTGATGTATTTGCATTAACAGTTTGTGTGGTTACATTGTTGTTCCATAAATAAGAAGATGATCCTGTAGCAGAAAGTGATACTGAATTTCCCTGACAGATATTTGTTGGTCCTGAAGCCGTAATTAGGGGGGAAGCTATGCTATAGGTAATATTAACATCATCGATCCGATACTGATTAGTTATACCGGTTTGAATAAATTGGAGATATAATGTTGAAGTAGGAACAATAGTTATTGGAATAGTTCTTAGATACCAAATAGCAGTTCCTGTTCCTGTAGGAAGCAATGTATATGGTTGAGTCACATAGTCAATTCCATTGGTACTTGTTTGCACAAGCAAATCGGAACCGGTGCTTGCAGTTATAAGTTTCATTATTCCAAATGAAAGATCAAAATTTGTTATTCCTGTAATATTAATTCCTGTAATAATAAAATTTTTATTTGCAGTATTTGTGAGAAAGATATTTGCAGATCCAGATGCTCCGGTATACCCTGAAGAAACCGATGTAATACGAACATCACCGGAACCTGACATTGTTAAGTTATCGTTATCGAAACCATTTGTTGATTCATGAGAAGCAATACTCGTTGTTGAAACTACAGTCCCCATAGTTTCATTTATCAATGTACCAATAAAAGGATTGGCACTTAATGAAACAATTACTGAAGATGAAGTAGAAGAACATCCATTTACATCAGTAATAGTCACAGAATAATTTCCAGCAGTATTGATACTGTTTGTCTGAGTAGTTATTGCATTAGACCATAAATATGAATTCGCAGAATTCGCAATTAATGTAACAGAATTCCCTTGACAAATGGAAATAGATCCAGCCGGTGAAACTGTAACATTGGGTAATGAAACAACAGTAATACTTGAACTTGCATTTCCTGAACATCCGCCTCCATTGTTATATGTGTAAGTTATTAAATGACTTCCGGTTCCCGCAACAGCAGGGGAAAATATATTATTACTTACACCGGTTCCAGAGTAAGTACCTCCTGAAGGTTGTCCGCCTGTTAAAGCAAATGGAGTTGCATTAACACAAATATTACTAAATGAACCTAAGGTTACGGAAGTAGTTTGACTTATGGATACAGTTACAGAAGAGGAATTCGAGCATCCATTTACATCTGTTCCAATTACATTGTAAGTAGTCGCTATGGATGGATTAGCGTTAACTGTAGAACCTGTTGTTGTGTTTAAACCGGTTGAAGGTGACCAACTATAAGTTGAAGCACCACTTACGGTTATATTAACTGCAGTACCTGAACAAACTGCCGGAGAAGATGGATTAAACGCTAATGCCGGAGGTGGAATAGAAGCAACAGTAAGTGTTGAGGAAGTTACAGGGTCACAAACTAAAGTTGTGTTTGCAGAATAGGATGGGAAAGTTATTTGCCAGTTTGCAATCGTTCCTGCAACAGAAGCAAATTGATCATAAACTAAAAGTTTCCAATTACCATTTGGATTGTAATATCCTCCACCAATGCCTGCAAAAGTTGTTTTAGTTGAAGAAACACATTGTGTAAAAATACTTGTCCATGGTTTATAGGTTCCAGTATATGGTGCTCCACTCAAAGGAATTTGCGATGAGCCTGCATCAGTGAAAATCGTATTAATGAAATTATCACCGGAGCCTCCTACTCTGTTTGTTAAAGCTAATCGATCACCATTCGGAGCTTCCAGAAAAACCACCAGGTCTCCAACAAATAAGTGATTGACATTTATTAAAATGGATATTCCGGAAGAAGTAACATTACCTACATATCCAGAGACATTGATAGTACTGGAGGCTCCCGTACAGCTGTTGTCTGGAATAGTGTTTGAATTTGAATTTATAAATGTAGATGAAGGATAATTAGTAGTAACGTTGCTGGTTTTCTGAATAGTTACTGAATAATTTCCGCTCGTAGAAGCGTAATAGTTTTGTAAAGTTGCACCTGAAATATTAATGCCATTTTTTTGCCACTGATAAGAAACTCCTGAACCAGAGTTTGCTGCTAATAATACAGAGCCTCCATTGCAAAAAGTTGTAGGTCCGCCAGGGGCTATGCTTGCAGTGGTATTTTCAACAACAGTAATATTTTTTGTTGCCATCGAATTATTAGAAGCTGTTGTATCGCCAGAAAAAACAGTATGTGCATTCAATATGTATGTTCCGGGAAGAGACATATCCAATGTATTACCGAAAGGAACTGTTAACAATGCACTCGCATTAATAGTGCCTGTGCTAATAGTTGTTGTATATGAATTTGTTACCAATGAAGGATTTGTTATATCTAATACAACTTGTAAGTTACTGCTTGAAAAATTTACAGAACTCGTTCCATAATTTTTAACCTGTACTTGTAAGGGTTGTAGAGGATTTGAGCAGGTAGGAGAGGTGGGAGCTATTAAAGTAGTGGCTCCAAAATCAACGAAGGCACAACTTGAATTTTCGAATTCAAATTTCGCAATTACAGGTAAATGGTCAGAACCATAATGTAAAGAATTGGCTACAGCTTGTGAAACGGCAGAATTCGGCATTTGATTAATAGAATCATTGAAATGATTACCATCATTACCATAAGCTACAGTTGAGTTTGCAACATAAGTCATTCCACCACTCAAGCTGATGGCTTTTGAATATAGAATTAAATCAAAACGATCGTCCAAACCTCCTGTAATTCCACCACCAAAACTTCTTGTTCGTGGAGATTGTGTATGATACAATGCATTTGAATCATTATTCCATACCGAAGTCATAACGATTGGATCAATAAAATGTCCTTCAATTCCAACATCAACATGCAACAATTTTTGATAAGCAATCTCTGCAGTTCTATAAAAATTAAAATCACCACAAACAATGAAATTAGATCCGGGCGTTAAAGCATTTGTACGTTTTCTGAGTGAATCTACTTCAGCAGCTCGTTTTGTTTCATCGTCGGCAGTAGAACTTGCTTTAAGATGTACAGCATAAATACGGATGGTATCACCAGACAGAATATGAACAAGTTTAAATTCGTTGATATCACGGAGAGCTGTTTGAATAGGCGTATTACTTATGAAAGAGAATTTAGAAGTCTTATAGAGAATTCCATTATCGGAATCAAAGCCATTGATAAATGTTCCTGCAGAATAAACATTGCCGTTTGCATTCATCACATTAGATAAAAAACCGTTCAATCCTGCTTGAGATAAAAGTTCTTCAATTACCAGAATGTCAGGATCAGCAGATGAAATTGTAGTTCTGTAAAATGGATTTCTGAGCGATGTATCAGCGGTAATTGAACCTGCATTGGTATTAGGGTAATTAAGAAGATTATATGCCATAAAAGTAATCCGGTCTTTCCCTACACTAACTCCAGTACATAATTGATTACTTGTTCCACAACTATTTGAAGCAGTTACGCAAACATTTCCAGAAGTTAAACCGAAATTAATGTTGATTACATTAGTTCCTTGTCCACTGGCAACCGTACATCCGGCTGGGAATGTCCAATTGTATGATGTTGCTGAAGAGTTTGCAGGTATAGAATATTGTATAGCTTGAGCATTAATACAAACATTTGTATTTCCTGTAATACTTCCCGTTAATACCGAAATTGAATTAACCGTAACGTAATTTGTTTTTGTTACTGTCGATGGTCCATCAGGCCCATTCACTGTTAATGAAATTGTTTTTAATCCCGATGTTGAATATGATACATTATGTGGGCCAATAGTCGAAGCATTTGCCGGGATAGCGCCAGTACCAAAATTCCATGCATAAGTTGTAATGTTTCCTGTTGAGGAATTAGTAAATGTGGTTGTTTGTCCGGTACAAACGGTTACACTACTTGCAGTAAAATCAGCAATTGGAGCGGGTAATGAATATCCGGAATGGATAAAAAATAAACAAAAAAATAATAAAAGCGAGGTTTTACGTCGTTGGTTTATTGATTGATAAATTAGGGTTGTTATTTTCACGGCAAGAAGGTTTCTGCTAAGGCGGAGGAAATAAAAAGCCCTATTAAGAAAGCTCTTTTACAAAGTTAAAAATTTTGTCCTTAAAAACAATATAAGAGGGTAATTAAGTTTAAAAGCTTGGTTAATTTAATTACGTTTTTTCGATGAATTGAGTTTGTAAATTATTGTAATGGAATTAAGTCTATTTTTACTGAAAATATGCAATTCCTATGAAGAAATTTTTACTCAAAGGTGACAAGGATTTTGCCTTGCTTTTTCTACGTATAACTATAGGGGGATTTATGCTTTTTGGTCATGGATGGAGTAAATTGACCGCTTTCGGTGAATATTTTCATTCGTTTTCAGATCCTTTAGGCCTCGGTCCTGAAATCAGTTATATCTTAACTGTAGGTGCTGAAGTCTTATGTTCTGTATTTATTATTCTCGGATTGTTTACTCGCTTTGCAGCAATCCCATTAGCAATTACTATGATAGTTGCTGCTTTTATAATTCTGAAAAATGAATCCTGGAATGACAAAGAATTTGCCTTACTGTACTTAATACCCTACATAACAATTTTCATTGCCGGTCCGGGAAAGTATTCGTTAGACGCTTATTTATTGAAGATTGAAAATTGAAGATTAATTTGTTATTGGTTATTTTAAAATAACTAATTTAAAATATGCCAATTAATTTTCAATCTTCAATAACCTTATGCTCCGTAATGCTTGGGTTTCGTTTTCAATAATGCTTCATTCGGTTGCGGCACCCAATGATGCAATCCACCTGCCAGATCATCGTTGAATTTTTTCGGAATGCTTCCTTCTAATGTTCTTTGTTTCCAGGTTACATGATTTTTACCATCGTCTTTACGCTCCATGGTAATG
>JANLOW010000023.1:0-3682 GCA_031366785.1 Bacteroidota bacterium
ATTGGAATTCGTAAATCCATATAAACTTAATTCATTGCGTGTGCTTGGAACGGTCGGCGAACCTATTAATGAAGAAGCATGGCATTGGTATCATCACAATATCGGCAAAGAAAAATGCCCGATCGTTGATACCTGGTGGCAGACGGAAACCGGAGGTATTCTTATTTCTCCTTTGGCAGGTATCACCAAACTTAAACCGGGTTTTGCAACGTTGCCTTTGCCAGGTGTACAACCTGTACTCGTGGATGGAATAGGAAATGAAATTTCAGGAAACAATGTAGAAGGAAATTTATGTATTAAATTCCCTTGGCCTTCGATGATACGTACGACGTATGGCGATCATGAACGCTGCAGGCTAACATATTTTGCTACTTACAAAAATCTTTACTTTACGGGTGATGGATGTAAGCGTGATGAAAATGGTTATTATCGCATTACAGGCCGGGTGGATGATGTAATGAATATTTCCGGTCACCGTATTGGAACTGCCGAAGTGGAAAATGCAATCAATGAACATCCCGACATTGTTGAATCCGCTGTGGTTGGATTTCCTCATGCAATTAAAGGGCAGGGAATATATGCTTATGTTATTTCGACGAAAGAAAGAGAAGATTTAAATACACTTCGGGAAGAGATAAAAGCTACAGTCACACGTATTATCGGACCCATTGCAAAGCCGGATAAAATTCAAATCGTACGTGGTTTGCCAAAAACGAGATCAGGAAAAATAATGAGGCGGATTCTTCGGAAAGTAGCTGAAGGAGATACTTCGAATTTAGGAGATATTTCTACATTGTTGGACCCTTCTGTTGTTGAGGATATTCGTTTAGGTTCGATGAAACCGACAGAATAAGTGCTTCATAATTTAAAAAATTAATCTATTAAAAATCTTTTCCTGATACTTGATGCCTGATACTTATCTTGCAGAACTAATTAAAGAAATTTCGTGAAAGAATCATTAGTCATCATCCCTACATACAATGAAAAAGAAAACGTTGAAAAAATGTTGCGGAAGATTTTTTCTTTACCTCATAGATTTAATGTTCTCATTGTAGATGATGGCTCTCCTGATGGAACTGCTTCAATCGTTAAAGGCCTTATCCAAGAATTTGATACTCGCCTTTTTCTGGAGGAAAGAAGCGGCAAACTTGGTTTAGGAACAGCCTATATTCATGGCTTTAAATGGGCTATAAAAAATAATTATAATTTCATATTTGAAATGGATTGTGATTTTTCACATAATCCGGATGATCTTATTCGACTGTATCAAGCATGTGCTGTTGATGGTGCTGATATGTCTGTAGGCTCAAGATATATTCGCGGAGCAAACGTAGTTAACTGGCCTTTGGGGAGGATTGTCATGTCGTATTATGCTTCCGTTTATGTGAGAATAATAACTGGTATTCGGATAAAAGATACTACTGCAGGTTTTATTTGTTATAAACGAAAAGTTTTGGATACAATTCCTCTAGATGAAATAAAATTCAGTGGCTATGCCTTTCAGATAGAAATGAAATTTACTGCTTTGAAATGCGGGTTTAAAATTATAGAAGTACCAATTGTATTTACAGACCGAATGGAAGGAACGAGTAAGATGAGTAAAGGAATTTTCAAAGAAGCAATTTTTGGTGTTTTGCACATGAAGTGGAAAAGTCTTTTTAGGAAATATCCAAAAAATGTAAAGGGATAAATAAAGTACAATATTTTTTTGTCCGGAAAAATTAAATATCTATTCAATATCTATTCGATTTAATATTAAAAGCGGTTGAACTATTACCTGATAAAAAATGCCAACATCGTTAACGAAGGGATAATTTCCAAAGGAGACGTTTTGATAAAAGGTGAACGAATAGAAAAAATCGGGCAGTCTATCACAAATACATCAGCAAAAATTATTGAAGCTGATGGCTTATATCTTTTACCCGGTATAATAGACGATCAGGTTCATTTTCGCGAACCCGGACTTACACACAAAGGAGATCTATATTCGGAGCCTAAGGCCGCAATAGCTGGTGGTGTAACTTCTTTCATGGAAATGCCTAATACAATTCCTAATGCACTTACACAAACTTTATTAGAAGACAAATACTCTTTAGCGGCATCTAAATCACTGGCAAATTTTTCATTTTTTATGGGCGTGAGTAATGATAATTATGATGAAGTCATTCGAACAGATAAAAAAAATGTTTGCGGAATAAAAATTTTCATGGGTTCATCCACCGGCAATATGCTTGTTGATGATACTAAAACATTAGAGAAAATATTTTCTCAATCCGAAATGCTTATTGCCACACATTGTGAAGACGAAGCAATGATTCGAAAAAACACACTGGAAGCAAAATTAATTTATGGAGAAGATGTTCCCGTTTCAATGCATCCTGTCATTCGAAGTGCAGAAGCATGTTTTCTTTCATCTTCTTTTGCAGTTTCGCTCGCTAAAAAATTCGGTTCAAGATTGCATATTTTACATATAAGTACGGCTAAAGAACTTTCCCTGTTCAGTAATCAGATTCCCTTAAAAGAAAAAAAAATAACTTCAGAAGTATGTATTCATCATCTATGGTTCGATGATAGCGATTACAAAAAATTGGGGATGATGATGAAATGGAATCCTGCAATAAAATCGAGTAATGATAAGGATGAATTATTAATGGCCCTTATCGATGACAGAATTGATGTGATTGCAACAGATCATGCTCCTCATACATTGGAAGAAAAAGCTCAAAGTTATTTTAAAGCGGCAGCGGGTGGACCAATGGTTCAGCATTCACTTGTTGCTATGCTTGAATTTTACCTCGATGGGAAATTATCAATCGAAAAAATTGTTCAAAAGATGTGTCACTCCGTGGCTGATTGTTTTAAGATAAAGGAAAGAGGATATATCAGAGAAGGATATTTTGCAGACATGGTACTTGTAAACCTGAATGATCCATGGAAGGTAGAGTCATCGAATATATTGTATAAATGCCAGTGGAGCCTTTTTGAAAAACAGGTTTTTCATTCAAAGGTAAATTATACATTTGTCAATGGCCATCTTGCATATAACAAAGGAGTTTTTGATGAGAGTAAAAAAGGACAACGTTTGTTATTTTCAAGATAAAATGAAAAAAATAATATTTTTTATTTCTACTGCATTTATTTTTTCTTCTTGTGTGGTAAAGGAAAATAGTATTCCCGAAAATATATTGAAGCAAAAAGAAATGACATCAATATTAACAGATGTACATATTGCTCAATCGGCAGTTAATAATAAAATTGTTACTGACTCAATGAACTATACGATTAATGATTATTTAAATTATATATTAAAACAGCATAAAACCGAAAAAGAAGATTTTTTGGCCAGCCTTAAGTTTTACAGTGAAAATCCTGATATTTTACAAGAAGTGTATGATTCAGTTTTGACAAGTTTGAGCCGGATGGAAGCAGCAACAGAAAAATAAAAATTGTTTTCGAAAATAGAATAAAATATTTATTAGTATAAATTATGCAACCAACAAAAAAACGAGTCAGTAATACAGTTACAATTATTGTTATTGCTGTATTGGCTTTAATCGCTTTAGGATTAAAAAAATGTAAAGAATCCCGCAATCATTATCAGGATCGAACAGTTACTAATATTGAAGGCGATTGGAGGCATCATAAAATTATCTATACAAAACACGCAAGGTGTAGAATGGAA
>JANLOW010000084.1:0-21926 GCA_031366785.1 Bacteroidota bacterium
TAATAAAAAAAAATTATAAAATTGTGATTTTAAAAAACTAATTTTCGAAATAATATCACCAATCTTAAAATATCAATCTTCAATAATTAATGCCTGTAACTTATCATACAACAGATCTAAGCAAGATTTCTTTTCTAATCACAGGCGGTGCTGGATTTATCGGTTCTAATATCGTTCATTATCTTATAAATAATAATGCAGGAAAAATAAGAGTACTCGATAATCTTGCAAATGGGTCTTTAAAAAATATATCGCAATTTATTGGTCACAAAAATTTTGATTTTATTGAAGGCGATATCCGTGATTTCAATACTTGCAAAAAATGTTGCGAAGGGATTGACTATGTTTCTCACCAGGCTGCATTAGGGTCAGTTCCCCGTTCTATAAAAGATCCTATTACTACCAATGAAGTAAATGCTAATGGCTTTCTAAATATGATTCTTGCTGCTAAAGAATCATCGGTTAAAAGATTTATTTACGCAAGTTCGTCTGCCATTTATGGCGATCATCCGGCTCTTCCTAAAAAAGAAGATCAAACCGGTAACCCTCTTTCACCCTATGCTGTTAGCAAAAAAATAAATGAATTGTATGCGCAGGTTTTTGCAAATACTTTTAAAATAGAAACAATTGGCCTCAGATATTTCAATGTCTTCGGACCGAATCAAAGTCCTACAGGACCTTATGCGGCCGTGATTCCACTTTTTATTCAAAGCGTAATCGATAATAAGCCGCCATACATTGATGGTGATGGTGAACAAACAAGAGATTTTACCTATGTCGAAAATGTAGTTCAGGCAAATATCAGAGCTCTTCTCACAACGAATCCTGAAGCTATAAACAGAGTATACAATGTTGCTTTAGGCGAACGTGTGTCGATAAATGAATTATTTAATATTATTGCAAGACTATACAAATTAAATATCAAGCCTGTTTACAGGGAAAAACGCTCTGGCGATGTCAGAGATTCTTTGGCAGATATTTCAGCAGCAAAAAAATTATTGTCTTATAATCCATTGATACAACTTAATGAAGGACTTGCATTGACAATTGAATGGTTTCGACAATCAATGATAAATACAAACTGATATGTCTTTATTCGGATCATTATTTTCTAAAAAACCAAAAGAGCCAGAATACTCGTCAATATCAGACTTTTCAACAGTCGCTACTGATATCCATAGCCATCTGATTCCGGGGATAGACGACGGTGTTAAGTCGATAGAAGAATCGATGGAAATGATCAGAGCCTTTTCTGAGTTAGGTTTCAAAAGACTGGTTACGACTCCACATATTATGAGTGATTATTTTAAAAACACTCCTGAAATAATATTAAAAGGATTAGAAGCAGTAAGATCTGAAATAAAAAAAGAAGGAATTAATATTACCATTGATGCAGCAGCTGAATATTACCTCGATGAAAATTTTCTTCAGAAGGTTAAAAATGAAAAGATGCTGACTATAAATAATAAATATCTCCTCTTTGAAATCTCATATATCAATCCACCCGACAATCTTTTAGGAGTAATTTTTGAAATAAACGTACACAACTATACTCCGCTTTTGGCTCACCCGGAGCGTTATAATTACTGGGCCAATAAATTTGATGAATATAAAAAGATAAAAGAGGCCGGCGTTTTATTTCAACTCAATATCAATTCGCTTACCGGTTATTATGGCAAAGAGTCTAAAAAAACAGCTGAACGGCTAATAGATGAAAACATGGTAGATTTTATAGGCAGCGATTTACATGGACATCGTCACATGGAGAGTCTAAGTCGCGTAGTTGAAGAAAAATATTTTTGGAAATTAATGTCACAAGGAGTTAAGAATCATTTGTTAATCTGATATCTATAAAAAGATAATTTAAAAAAAATAATTATAAAACTTAATCTACTTAAACATTTACCGGAACTTCAACCTTTTTTATCGCTTCAACAAAATCATCAAACAAATAAGAACTGTCATGTGGACCCGGCGCAGATTCCGGGTGATATTGTACGCTGAAAGCTATACGATCTTTTACACGAATGCCTTCAACAGTACCATCATTTAAATTTATATGTGTTACTTCTACTGTCTTTGATTTTTTTATTTCTTCTTCATTTACAGAAAAGCCGTGATTCTGTGATGTGATTTCACTCTTGCCGGTAATTAGATTTTTTACCGGATGATTTATGCCTCTATGTCCATTAAACATTTTATACGTTCCTATTCCACATGCTTCGGCAAGCAATTGTTGGCCAAGGCAAATTCCAAAAAGCGGAACATTACTGTTCAGTGCTGCTTTTACATTTTCCACTACTTCAAGCATTGCAGACGGATCGCCGGGGCCATTGCTTAAAAGAATTCCATCAGGATTCCATTGTTTAATTTCTTCGAAAGAAGTAGAAGCAGGAAAAACATTTACATAACAATCTCTCTGTACTAAATTCCGGATGATACTTTTCTTAACTCCAAAATCCATTACGGCCACTTTCAAATGTGCATTCGGATTGCCGACAAAATAAGGAATACTTGTAGTTACTTTTGAAGATAGCTCTAATCCCGCCATCTGTGGTACTTCTGAAAGTATTTTTTTTAAAATATCTATATCCGTTGTTTCGGAGGAGATTATACAATTCATCGCCCCTTTAGAACGAATATGTCTGACTACAGCACGGGTATCAATATCACAGATCGCTACAACATGCTGATTAATGAAATAATCTTCGATAGATTCTATTGCAGCTTTTCTTGAATAGTTAATATTAAAACTTCTACAAACTAGGCCAGAAATATTAATTTTGTCACTTTCAATTTCTGCAGGATGAATACCATAATTACCAATATGCACATGTGTTGCTGCCAGAATTTGTCCGTAATAAGAAGGATCCGTAAATATTTCCTGATAACCGGTCATGCCCGTATTGAAACAAATCTCACCGGTAGTTATTCCGATAGCACCTGCTGCCTTGCCTAGAAAAAAGGTTCCATCTTCAAGAAGTAAAATTGCCGGTTTTTTTTCTATGTATTTCATCGTATAGTTCAAAGATAATAGTTTTGAGTTTCTTAAATATAAATAAAGGAATTGTTAGTAAATTTTTCCAAAAAAATAATTTGAAGAAATTTAAACATGCCTTGATAGTTTTTTGTGAATTAAAATTTACGGTTTTCTGTGTTTCAGCATAAAATCACAATTGCAAATAAAAAAAAAGGGAGAGAACTTTCGTCCTATCCCTTTTCTTATAAAGTGTTTTAATATCATTCTTTTTCGTCTGACGAATCAGATTTTTTACTCTTGGTTTTTTTAGGAGTTTCTTTACTTTCAGTTTTCTTAGCAGGCTTCTTTTTTACCTCTGAAACCGTAGCATCCACCTCGCCATCAGCTGTTGTAGCTGCTGATTTTTTTCCGGTACTCTTACGACGTGTACCCTTTGCTTTTTTAGCAGGAGATTCTTTACCATCAACTCCATAAATTAAATTGAAGTCGACAAGTTCCATCATACACATTTCAGCATTGTCACCAGGACGGTTTTCAAGTCTGATAATCCGAGTATATCCTCCCGGTCGATCAGCTATCTTTGGAGCCACTTCACGGAATAGTTCAGCAACAGCCAATTTATTCTGCAGGTAGCTAAAGACCGTTCTGCGGGAATGGGTACTGTCGTCTTTTGAACGGGTGATAAGGGGCTCTACATATTTCCGCAGTGCTTTTGCTTTTGCAACCGTTGTATTGATACGTTTGTGCAAGATCAGTGAAGAAGACATATTTGAAAGCATTGCCTCCCGATGTGAGTGCTGTCTTCCAAGATGATTGAATTTTTTTCCGTGTCTCATTGATGCTGGTTATTGGTTACTCGTTATTGGTTAATGGTTAATGGTTAATAGTTATTGGGTAATGGTTATTGGGTATTGGTTATTGGGTATTCGTTAAGGGTTTATTATTGAACTCTTATTTTTATTTATTATTTACTAATTTCTAAGTACTAAATACAATTAACAAATAACTATTTTCTATCAAGATATTTACCTACGTTCATTCCGAATGACAAGTTCTTAGCACGAACAAGTTCTTCGAGTTCTGTAAGTGATTTCTTACCGAAGTTGCGAAACTTCAATAGGTCTGATTTGTTGTAAGAAACAAGGTCACCAAGGGTCTCAACATCCGCAGCTTTCAAACAATTTAATGCTCTTACTGAAAGATCCATATCGACAAGCTTTGTACTCAAAAGTTGGCGCATATGAAGTGTATTCTCATCGAGTTCTTCGGTTGGAGTTTTTTCTTTAGTCTCCAGTGTAATTTTCTCATCAGAGAAAAGCATGAAATGGTGAATAAGAATTTCAGCAGCTTCTTTCAGAGCTTCTTTAGGATGAATTGATCCATCAGAAGAAATTTCCATAATGAGTTTTTCATAATCTGTTTTCTGCTCAACCCTGTAATTTTCTACTGAATATTTTACATTACGAACAGGAGTAAAAATAGAATCCATTGGTATTGTTCCTATAGGTGCACTGCTCAGTTTATTTTCTTCAGAAGGAACATAACCGCGACCTTTGTCGATATGAATATCGATAGTAAGCTTTACACTTGTTTCCATATTGCAAAGTACAAGCTCAGGATTAAGAACCTGGAAAGCTGTAGTGAATTTGCTAATATCGCCGGCTGTAAACTGGGTTTTACCGTTAACGCTTACTGTTACTTTTTCTGAATCTGTTCCCTGAATTTGTTGTTTGAAACGAACTTGTTTCAGATTAAGAATAAGTTCGGTAACATCTTCAACCACGCCTTTAATAGTAGAAAATTCGTGATCAACACCAGAAATTTTAATCGAGGTAATTGCATGTCCTTCGAGTGAAGAAAGCAATATTCTGCGTAATGCATTACCGATGGTAATTCCATAACCTGGTTCAAGAGGACGAAACTCAAATACACCGTTACGGTCGTCGGAGTTGATCATGATCACTTTTTCCGGTTTCTGAAATGCTAGGATGGCCATTTTATCGTATATAGTTAAAGGTTTGACTTAATAAAACTTTGAGAAAATTTGCTTCCTCATTAATTACACTGTTTGTTTACTTAGAATATAATTCGACAATAAGCTGTTCTTTGATTGCCTCAGGAATCTGATCACGGGTAGGTAAATTTAGAATCTTACCTGTCATTGAAGCACGATCCCATTCAAGCCATGCATGCTTGTGTCCATAACCTGTTGTTGCACCTGTAATAACTTCAAGTGATTTTGATCGTTCACGAACGGCAACAACATCACCGCTTCTGCATGTGTAAGACGAAATATTTACCACCTTACCATTAACAGTAATATGCCGATGCGAAACCAACTGACGGGCAGCCATACGCGTTGGAGCGAGGCCAAGACGGAATACTACATTGTCAAGACGGGATTCGATAAGTTGTAAAAGGTTTTCGCCGGTAATGCCTGCCTTTCGGGAAGCGCGGTCGAAAATTTTTGCAAACTGACGCTCAAGAATACCATACATGTATTTCACCTTCTGCTTTTCCATAAGCTGAACTGCGTACTCTGATTGCTTAGCACGTTTCTTTGTAGAACCATGTTGTCCCGGTGGATAATTCTTTTTGTCAAAAGATTTATCCGGTCCGAAGATCGGTTCACGGAATTTACGTGCAATTTTTGTTGATGGGCCGGTGTATCTTGCCATGATTTATAGAATTCTTTTCCTTAATTAAAATTATACTCTTCTTTTTCCGTGAGGACGACAACCATTATGAGGTATTGGCGTCAAATCCATTATTTCTGTTACTTCAATTCCTGACTGATGAAGAGTTCTCATAGCAGATTCTCTGCCTGCTCCGGGTCCTCTTACAAATACTTTTACTTTTCTGAGACCTAAATCAAAGGCAGCTTTTGCACAATCTCCGGCAGCTAATTGTGCTGCATAAGGCGTGTTTTTCTTTGACCCTTTGAATCCCATTTTACCCGCTGAGCTCCAGGAAATAACCTGACCGGCATCATTAGTTAGTGAAATAATTATATTGTTGAACGTTGCATTGATAAATGCTTTACCGTATGCTTCAACTTTTACCACTTTTTTCTTTGCAGCCTTCGTGGGTTTATTGGTTGCTGTTTGTTGTGTAGCCATGATTATCAATTACATTTTAGTTGCCTTCTTTTTGTTGGCAACAGTTTTACGTTTTCCTTTTCTTGTACGACAATTAGTTTTTGTACGCTGACCACGTACAGGTAATCCAACACGATGACGAATACCGCGATAACAGTTTATATCAACAAGTCGTTTAATATTTAATTGAACTTCCGAACGAAGTGATCCTTCAACTTTAAGTTCATTGATGATTTGACGAATTTTATTTAACTGTTCATCATTCCAGTTTTCAACTTTAATTGAATGGTCAATACCACCTTCATTAAGAATGCGTTCAGCGGTCGCCGTTCCTATACCGAATATATAGGTCAATCCGATTACGCCTCTTTTGTGCTTTGGTAAATCTACACCTGAAATACGTGCCATTTTTTGTTAGTTATTTGTTACTGGTTAATAGTTATTAGTAATTAGTTAATCGTTTTGGTTATTGATTATAAACAATTATCCCTGACGTTGTTTAAACCGTGGATTCTTTTTGTTTATCACATATAATCTGCCCTTCCTGCGTACTATGATGCAGTCGACACTTCTTTTTTTAATTGCAGGTTTTACTTTCATTTCCTTTATTTTTTATGATTCTAAAATACCTTGTATCTGGCACTTCATACCCGATACTCGATACCTGATACCCGATACTTTTATTTATACCTATATGTTATTCTTCCTTTAGTCAGATCGTAAGGCGACATTTCAACTTTTACTTTATCACCGGGAAGAATTTTTATATAATTCATTCTCATCTTTCCCGAGATGTGTGCAATTATTTCGTGCCCATTTTCAAGTTCCACACGGAACATTGCATTTGATAATGCTTCGGTTATTGTACCGTCTTGTTCTATGTTTGCCTGTTTCGCCACTCTTAGTAACTGACTTTTGTATTTATATTATCTTTTAAAATTTCTTCTATAAATTTAAAGGAACTCAGAATATCCACCTCACCCTTTTTTATTGCCACTGTATGTTCGAAATGAGCTGAAGGTAATTTATCTGCTGTCCGAACTGTCCATCCATCTTTCTCATGAACCACTGCTTTCCCCCCCATATTTATCATTGGCTCAATTGCTATAACCAATCCTTCTTTGAGTACCATTCCACTTCCCGCTTTTCCATAATTGGGTACTTCCGGTTTTTCATGCAAATGACGACCAATTCCATGACCTACAAGTTCTCTTACGACAGAAAACCCATTTTTTTCTGCATGTTCCTGAATCGCAAAACTAATATCCCCCAATCGGTTTCCTGATACTGCTTTTTCAAGTCCTTTATACAATGATTCCCGTGTAATCTTAAGAAGTTTTAAGATCTCTGACTTTACATCGCCGATGGCGAATGTATAGGCAGAATCTCCATAAAAACCATTCTTCAGAATACCGAAATCAACAGAACAAATATCACCATCTTTCAATTCCGTATTGTTAGGAATTCCGTGTACCACTTGTGCATTCAATGATATACAAACAGAGTTTGGAAAACCATTATAATTCAGAAATGCTGGTACAGCATCATTATCTCTGGCAAACTCTTCGGCTAACCGATCAAGTTTCAGAGTGGTAATACCCGGCTTTATGATTTTCGCCACTTCAGCAAGGGTTTTGGCAACAAGCAAAGAACTTTCCCTAATTAATTCAATCTCTTCATTTGTTTTATAGTACAGCATCCGTCGTTTTTGGTATAGACATAACTGAACTTAAACAGCTGAAGCCACTTGTGTATTTCTTCCTTTAATTCTTCCGCTTTTCATTAATCCATCGTAATGACGCATTAATAAATGGCTTTCAATTTGTTGAAGAGTATCTAGAACAACGCCTACTAATATAAGAAGAGATGTTCCTCCATAGAAATGAGCGAAGTTGTTGTTAATATTTAATAACAAAGCAAATGTCGGCATGATTGCAATGAATGCAAGAAAAATAGCTCCAGGTAATGTAATTCGTGACATTACATCATCAATGAAATCAGCAGTACTACGACCTGGCTTTACGCCGGGAATGAAACCATTATTTCTTTTCATATCGTCAGCCATTTGATTTGGATTCACCGCTATCGCAGTATAGAAATATGTAAAGAGTATTATAAGAGTCGCAAAAACAAAATTGTACCAGAATGAAGCAAGATTCCCGAATGTTGTAAGAATTCCTTGTGATGCACTTGCATCTGGAAAGAACTGTGCAACCGTTGCTGGAATAAACATAATTGCTTGTGCGAAGATTATCGGCATAACCCCTGCCGCATTTACTTTAAGTGGAATATATTGACGTACGCCGCCAAACTGTTTGTTACCAACAATTTTCTTGGCAAAGTTCACCGGAATTCTTCGTGTTCCCTGGACGAGCAATATTACGAGTGCAATCACCCCTCCAAGTGCAACTAATTCTAAAAGTAAAACCACCATTCCACCATTAGAATTTGCACGGGAAAGAATTTCATCTTTAAGTGCAGACGGTAGACGTGCAATAATTCCAATCATGATGATTAATGAAATGCCATTTCCAATTCCTTTGTCAGTAATCTTTTCACCAAGCCACATAACGAATATGGTACCTGCAACTAGAATAACTATCGATGTAAACCAAAAAGTAAACGGAGAAACTATTTCAGGATTTGTAACAGAAATAATTGCACCCGGCACTTGTGATTTTAAATTAACAATATATCCAGGAGCCTGGAATGCAGTGATTATAACTGTTAGCCAACGAGTAATATTATTGATGCGTTTCCTTCCGCTTTCACCTTCTTTCTGCAGCTTTTGAAAATAAGGTATTGCAATACTTAATAGCTGTATTACAATGGATGCCGAAATGTACGGCATGATTCCTAATGCAAAAATAGAAGAGTGAGAAAATGCTCCACCGGAAAACATATCAAGTAAGCCAAGCACTCCACCGGAAGTTTGATTCTGAAGATTCGCTAATCGCTCCGGATCAACACCCGGTAAAACAATATGCGTACCTAAACGGTAGATTAAAAGAAAGAGTAGTGTATTGAGAATACGAACTCTTAGATCTTCGATCTTAAATATATTTCGTATTGTCTGGATGAGGTTTTTCATAGTTTAGCTTAGATGGTAGAAATGCTTCCTCCTTTGGCTTCAATTGCTTCTTTCGCTGATGTTGAAAACGCATGTGCAACTACATCTAACTTTGAATTCAATTCACCTCTGCCGAGGATTTTAATACGTTCTTTTTTCTGAGCAAGACCGTTTTCAACCAATACTTTAATATCAATGTTTGTAATTTTTTTCGATTCAGCTAAAGCCTGTAAAGTATCGAGATTAATTCCATGATATTCTATACGGAAGGGGTTCTTAAATCCGAATTTCGGTAACCGTCTCTGCAAAGGCATTTGACCTCCTTCGAAGCCACGCTTTGAAGAATAACCGGAACGTGATTGTGCACCCTTGTGTCCACGTGTGGATGTTCCGCCTTTACCTGAACCGGTACCGCGTCCGATTCGCTTGGTATCTTTTACTGAACCTTTCGCAGGTCTTAGTGATGATAAATTCATGATTGAAATATCTGATCTAAATTAATCTTGTTTAACTTTCTTTTACAACTACAAGGTGAACTACTTTATTGATCATACCTTTGATCTGCGGAGTAAGTTCTTTTTCTACTGTATGATGCATCTTTCTAAGACCTAATGCTCTCAATGTACTCTTCTGCCTTTCAGGGCGGTCTATACCACTTTTGACAAGTGTGATTTTAACTTTTGCCATATTTTATTATCATTAAAGGCTAATTAGCCGTTGAATACTTTTGTCATTTTAATTCCACGATGTTGTGCAACAGTGGCTGGATCACGCATCTTAAGAAGAGCATCAATAGTTGCCTTAACAACATTGTGAGGATTTGAACTTCCTTTAGATTTTGCAAGTACATCATGAATTCCAACACTCTCTAAAACTGCACGCATTGCACCTCCGGCAATAACACCTGTACCTGGTGCTGCCGGTTTAAGAAATACCAACGCTCCACCGAATTTTCCATATGATTCGTGAGGAACCGTTCCTTTCAGGACTGGTACTTTCACAAGATTCTTTTTTGCATCATCAATTCCTTTTTGAACTGCATCTGCTACTTCTTTCGCTTTGCCTAATCCGTGACCAACTACGCCAGTCTCATCACCTACAACAACTATGGCTGCAAAACTAAAGGCTCGTCCACCTTTTGTAACTTTCGTTACTCGGTTAACCGTTACAAGACGATCTTTAAGTTCGATCTCGCTTGATTTAACTCTCTTTACATTTGTTTCTGACATATTACTTTCGGATAAGAGTTGTTTCTTTTAATTAAAATTTAAGTCCTGCTTCACGTGCTCCTTCTGCTAATGCTTTCACTCTGCCATGATAAAGATAACCACCACGGTCAAATATTACTGTGCTGATACCACTTTGATTGGCTTTAACCGCAATAGACTTTCCAACTTCTTTAGCGATATCCACTTTTTTTACTTTCATCGCTTCAAATTCTTTTGTTGCTGATGATGAAGCCGCAATGGTTACACCGTTCAGATCATCAATAAGCTGAGCATAAATTTGCTTATTGCTACGAAATACTGATAAACGGGGACGTTCTGCTGTTCCTTTTATCACCTTACGGATACGGGTACGAATGCTTTTTCTACGGAGCTGTTTTCTTAACATGATTCAATTATTTTTTAGCTGCTGATTTACCGGCTTTCCTTCTTAGTACCTCACCTGTAAATTTAATTCCTTTTCCTTTGTAAGGTTCCGGTGCACGTAACGAACGAATTTTTGCTGCTACTGCACCAAGTAATTGTTTGTCTATGCTTTCCATAATTATTGTAGGATTTCCTCCCTTGTCCTGTTTCGTCGTCACTTTTATTTCAGAAGGTAATTCGAAAATAAAATGATGTGAATATCCAAGAACAAGATCTAAAAGCTGACCCTGATTACTGGCTTTATATCCAACACCCACGAGTTCTTGTTCTTTTTTAAAACCCTGTGATACACCAACAATCATGTTATAAACCAATGAACGGTATAAACCATGAAGGGCACGATGACTCTTCGATTCAGAAGCTCTTTCAAGAGTAATGGTACTACCATCAATATTTAAAGAGATTCCTCCTACTAATTTCTGCGAAAGTTCTCCTTTCGGTCCTTTAACACTAATTGTATTGCCAGCAACTTTTACGTCAACTTTAGCGGGTAGTGTAATTGGTAATTTTCCTATACGTGACATCTGTCTTTCTCTATTTTAAGATTAATAAACATAGCATAGCACTTCGCCGCCAACTTTTTCCTGCTTGGCTTCTTTATCAGTCATCACGCCTTTCGATGTTGATAGGATTGCAATACCCAAACCGTTAAGCACGCGGGGCATTTTTTCTATGCCCGCATATTTACGTAAACCGGGTTTGCTGATACGCGTAAGATTGCGAATAGCCGGCACCTTGGTTACAGGATGATATTTCAAGGCAATCTTTATGAGGCCTTGTTTACTGTCGTCATCAAATTTATAATCGAGAATATATCCTTTCTCTTTTAAAATTTTAGTCATTTCCTTCTTAAGATTCGAAGCAGGCACCTGCACTATGCGATGATTAGCTTTTACTGCATTCCGAATACGTGTAATGAAGTCTGCAATAGGATCTGTCATTGTTGTTATATTATACTTGTCCTTGTTATCTAATTAATTATTTACCAACTAGCTTTTGTTACTCCGGGTATTTTTCCATTAAGAGCCATCAAACGAAATACATTCCGGGATATCCCGAACGTACGCATGTAGCCGCGAGGTCTTCCTGTAAGTTTGCAACGGTTATGTTTGCGAACAGGCGAGGCATTTTTGGGAAGTTTATCAAGCGCTTCATAATCACCGGCAGCCTTAAGCGCTTTACGCTTTGCGGCATAACGTGCAGTCATTTGAGCTCGCTTTACTTCTCTAGCCTTCATTGATTCTTTTGCCATGTTACTTTCTTTTTGCTTTTATTAATTTGTTTTGAATGGTAGACCGAATTCTTTCATTAATTCCATTGCTTCTTCATCCGTTTTTGCAGATGTTACGAATGTAATATCCATTCCTGTAACCTTACCCACTTTGTCAATATCGATTTCAGGAAAAATGATTTGTTCAGTAACTCCCAATGTATAATTACCACTACCATCAAATCCTTTTGGATTGATTCCGCGGAAGTCACGGATACGCGGTAAAGACACAGATATCAACCGGTCAAGGAATTCATACATGTTCACATCTCTTAGTGTAACACGCACTCCAATCGGAACATCAACACGCAACTTAAAATTCGAAATATCCTTTTTCGATTTTACTGATACCGCTTTTTGCCCAGTAACCATTGTCATCTCATTGATGGCTGATTCAATCAGTTTCTTATCGCTTACCGCATCACCAACACCCTGGTTAATGCAAATTTTCAGAAAGCGGGGAACCTGCATGGAACTCTTATAATTAAATTTTTTCGAAAGAGCCGGTACAACTTCTTTGTTGTACTTCTCTTTTAATCTTGGAACGTATGCCATTATTTGATTACCTCCTCTGACTTTTTAGAATATCGAACTAAATTTCCATCTTCCATTTTACGTCCGACGCGGGTAGCATTTCCTTTACCGTCGACTAATAAAACATTAGAAATATGTATGTGTGCTTCTTTTTTAATAATACCTCCTTGAGTTTGTTTTGCATTTGGCTTTGTATGCTTGCTAACCAGATTCACTCCTTCTACAAGCACTTTTCGCTTCTCGCGTAACACCTCAAGCACACGGCCTTGCAATCCTTTCGAATCACCGGCAATAACCTTTACAATATCTCCTTTGCGCAGGTTAAGCTTTGGTTGTTTGTTATATTTTCTTTCCATTGTAACTAAGTGTTCTAATAAAATTACTCGTGTAAACGTATACACGTAAATCGTTTGTTCGTTATAATACCTCAGGTGCCAGTGAAATAATTTTCATAAACTGTTTTTCTCTTAACTCACGCGCAACAGGTCCGAAAATACGAGTTCCTCTTAATTCATCCTGAGCTGTAAGAAGAACAACAGCATTATCATCGAAACGGATATAAGATCCATCCGCACGCTTTACTTCTTTTTTTGTGCGCACAACAACTGCCTTTGATACTGTTCCTTTTTTAATATTACCTGAAGGAAGGGCATGTTTTACAGTAACGACAATTTTATCGCCGACACTTGCATATTTTTTACGAGTACCTCCAAGTACACGAATGCAAAGAACTTCTTTAGCCCCGCTGTTATCAGCTACCACGCATCTTGATTCTTGCTGTATCATCTCTCTGTAATATTATTCGTTTATCAGTTTATTCTTCTCTGCCTTCCGGCAAAAAAATTTTATTTTGCTTTTTCTATTATTTGTTTCATCCTCCAGCATTTGTTCTTACTGATCGGACGGGTTTCGGCGATTAACACTAGATCACCTTCTCCACACTCATTTTTTTCATCATGAGCCATGAACTTTGTAGTAAGTTTTATAAACTTACCATATTTGGCATGTTTCACTTTTCGTTCTACAGCAACCACAATGCTTTTATTCATTTTGGTACTGACAACTACGCCTGTTCTTTCTTTGCGCAATCCGCGCTTTTCTGTTGTTGTTGAATTTTCCATTGTACTGATCATGCTTGATTTTTTACTAATTCAGATCTCTGACGTCTGGTCAGCTCTGTATGGATCATCGCAATACCACGACGGGTGTTTCGGATTTTCATTGGATTTTCTATCGGTGAAATCGCATGATTCAAAATTAATTTTGAATACATCGTTTTTTCCTCTTGCAGTCTGAGCGTTAACTCAGGTGTCGTTAGTTCTATTATATCTTCTTTTTTCATTGGTTCAGCTTTATGCTTTAAACAATTCCGATCATGATGCGCTGTAGTCTCTGCGCTTTATAAACTTTGTACTTACTGATAATTTCTGCGCTGCTAGTCGAAGTGCTTCTCGCGCAACCAGCTCGGTTACACCCTCTGCTTCAAAGATGATCGTTCCAGGCTTTACAACTGCAACCCAGTATTCCGGACTACCTTTTCCTTTTCCCATCCTCACTTCAGCAGGCTTTTTCGTAATCGGTTTATCCGGAAATATTCGCACCCAGATCTGTCCTTCACGCTTCATGAAACGGGTAACGGCAACACGTGCTGCTTCAATTTGTTTGCTAGGAATCCAACCAATCTCAAGAGACTTGATTCCAAAAGAACCAAATGAAAGTTCATGTCCCCTGGTAGCATTTCCCTTTGGAACCATCTTATGCTGTTTTCTGAATTTCGTTTTCTTCGGCTGTAACATCTTTTTGTATTCTAATTGTTGATTTTACTTCTACTCGTGTACGTGAACTCGTTTTGTCGTCTACACGTGTACACGTTTTAACGTCTTCCTCCGCCTCCACCGCGATTTCCACCACCACTTTGTCCACCACCACTACCTTGTCCGCCTCTTCCTCCTGCTCCACCACTGCGTCCACGGCCACCAGCTCCTCCACGACCACCACGATCTCCTCCACCTCTTTCATTTCTTTCTCCTCTTTCACGACCACCGGTAAATCCTTTTGCTCCTGCTCCTGTTGCTGTTGTTCCTATGTTTGGCGATAAATCTCTCTTACCATAAACTTCTCCCTTACAAATCCAGACTTTAATTCCGATTTTCCCATACGATGTTTGTGCTTCTGAAATTGAAAAATCAATATCTGCACGAAATGTATGTAATGGAACACGACCATCTTTATATCCTTCTGTACGCGCCATCTCCGCGCCGCCTAATCTACCTGATACTTTTATTCGAACTCCATCAGCACCCATTCGCATCGTTGATGCTATAGCCATCTTTGCTGCACGGCGAAAAGAAATACGCGCCTCAATTTGACGTGCTATTCCATCTCCCACAAGCTGTGCATCCAACTCCGGACGTTTTATCTCGAATATATTTATCTGAACATCCTTCTTTGTAAGTTTCTTGATTTCTTCTTTCAACTTATCTACTTCTTGTCCTCCCTTGCCGATAACAATTCCCGGACGTGCGGTATGAACAGTAACAGTTATAAGTTTAAGAGTCCTCTCAATAACAATTTTAGATACGCCACCTTTTAAAAGTCGCGCCATTAAATATTTGCGAATCTTTTCATCTTCTACCAGTTTGTCGGCATAATTTCTTCCGCCATACCAGTTGGAATCCCATCCTCTGATGATTCCTAATCTGTTACCTATCGCATTTGCTTTTTGTCCCATCGTTTTTTCCTTTGGTCAGCCATCTGGCTGATGAAGATTTTATTTTTTTAGATGTTATGCTTCTGTGTTTGTTTCTTCTGCTGATACTTCAGCACTTACATTTTTCTTATTACGATTCGCAAGTATGTCGAGAATAATCGTGACATGATTCGAACGTTTACGGATACGATGACCCCGTCCCTGAGGAGCCGGTCGAAGTCTCTTTAACATTCTTCCGCTATCAACTGCTATAGTCTTTACATATACTGCTCCTTCGTCAATTTTCTCACCGCTTTTGGATTCCCAATTGGAAATGGCCGATTGAAGTAATTTCTCGAGGCGTGCTGCCGGTGCCTTCTTTGCATTGTAACGAAGAATATTCATCGCCTGCATTACTTCCAGGCCGCGGATTAAATCAGCAACCACCCGGGTTTTACGAGGTGATGTAGGCACAGCAACGTTTCTGGCTATCGCTGTTGTCTTAACTATTTCTTTGCGCTTTTCTGCAGCTAATCTTTTTCTGACTCCCATGTCTTTACTGATATTTATGATGCTGTACGGCTTCCGCTATGTCCACGGAACGTACGAGTTGGTGCGAATTCTCCAAGTTTATGTCCAACCATATTTTCGGTTACATAAACTGGAATAAATTTATTTCCATTGTGAACTGCAAATGTCTGTCCTACGAAATCCGGTGCAATCATCGAACTACGTGACCATGTTTTGATTACAGTTTTCTTTTTATTGTCACCAATCTTTTCCATCTTCTTCAAAAGATGATGAGCGATATAGGGACCTTTTTTTAGTGAACGTGCCATTTATTTTTTTTTGTTGAGGCGCACTGAAATGCGTCTTTACATTAGATTATTTTTTTCTTCTTTCGATTATATATTTATCAGTTGATTTATTCTTTCTCGTTTTAAATCCTTTTGCAAGTAATCCTTTACGCGAACGTGGATGTCCTCCTGATGCTCGCCCTTCTCCTCCACCCATCGGGTGATCAACCGGATTCATCGCAACACCTCTTACTCTCGGACGACGACCCATCCAACGTGAACGTCCGGCTTTACCTAATGTCTCTTGAATATGGTCTGCATTCGATACAGTTCCAATTGTTGCAAGACATGTAATCAAAATCATACGCGTCTCACCTGATGGCATTTTTACTATTGCATATTTTCCATCACGGTTAGCTAACTGTGCATACGATCCTGCACTTCGTGCAATTTCTCCACCTTGTCCCGGCCGCATTTCAATATTATGAATCAATGTTCCCAGTGGAATATCTTTCAGAAACATCGTATTACCAACTTCCGGTGTAGCTTTATCGCCCGATATAATTTTTTGTCCGACTTTTAAACCGTTTGGTGCAACTATATAACGCTTCTCTCCGTCTTTATAATATATAAGTGCAATTCGCGCAGTACGGTTCGGATCGTATTCTATTGTCTTTACTATTCCGTCAATACCATGCTTCTCACGCTTGAAATCAATCAGACGATATCTTTTCTTATGACCTCCGCCGATATAACGCATAGTCATTTTACCATCGTTATTCCGACCGCCGGAACGTTTCTTCTTTACAACAAGTGAAGCTTCAGGTTTTGAAGCTGTAATATCGTCGTATGAATCAACGATCGTATGCCGCTGACTTGGTGTTATAGGACGAAGTTTTCTTACTGCCATTTCTTCTTCAATTAAATATTACTATAAAAATCAATCGTTTCACCTTTTTTCAGAGTAACTACTGCTTTTTTATAAGCACCTGTAGTTCCTTTACTCATGCTGTTTTTTGTCTGACGCGTCCTGATCTTGCCAGGTATACACATTGTATTTACCCGCTCAACAGTTACGTTATACATTTTTTCAATGGCCTGCCTGATCTGGATCTTATTGGCTTTATATTCTACTATGAATCCATAATGTCCAAGCTTTTCTCCGGCTTTAGACATTTTTTCAGTGATAAGGGGTTTTTTCAGAATGCTCATTTTGCTAAGAATCTGTTTTCTAATACTGGTACACAACCTTCTGCAAGAACAAGAAGCTGTGCATTTAGCACATCATAGGTGTTCAGCTCAGAAGCTGTTGTTATTTTATTACGATCTAAATTGCGTGCTGATAAATAAATGTTCTTGTCATGCTGAGGAAGAACCACAAGCACTTTTTTATCTGATATATTCAGATTCTTTAAGATAGCTGTATAGTCTTTTGTCTTTGGTGCATTGATCACAAAATTTTCTACAACCATTATACTTTTATCCTGTGCTTTATATGTTAATGCTGAAAGACAAGCAAGGTGTTTCAATTTTTTATTCAATTTGAAAGAATAATCACGCGGACGAGGACCGAAAACACGTCCACCACCGACAAACAATGGCGACTTCATAGAACCGGCACGTGCTCCGCCTGTTCCTTTTTGATTTTTCAGTTTTTTAGTTGTACGTGATATTTCTGCACGCTCTTTTGATTTATGAGTTCCCTGACGCTGATTTGCCAAATACTGCTTACAATCAAGATAGATTGCATGATCATTAGGCTCAACGCTAAAGATGTCAGCATTAAGCTTCACCTTTTTCCCGGTTTCTTTACCGGATATATTTACGATTGCTAATTCCATTCTTATTTCTCCACAATTACATATGAACCATTATGACCCGGTACTGCTCCTTTTATTACAAGCAAATTTTGCTCAGGGATAACTTTTACTACTTCCAGGTTTTGAATTTTTGCACGAGCAGCTCCCATGTGTCCTGCTGTACGCATTCCTTTAAGTACTCGTGACGGATACGAAGATGCTCCACGTGATCCCGGTGCACGTAAACGATTGTGCTGTCCGTGTGTCTGACTTCCTACTCCGGCAAAATGATGTCGGCGAACAACTCCCTGGAATCCTTTTCCTTTTGAAGTACCAACAACGTCAACAAAATCTCCTTCAGCAAATAATTCAACTTTTACTTCGCTTCCGAGTTCTGGTGCTTCAGGAAATTCACGAAACTCAACTACTTTACGTTTCGGTGTTGTACCTGATTTTTTGAAATGCCCTATTTCAGATTTCAACGACTGCTTTTCTTTCTTTTCGTCGAATGAAAGCTGAACTGCTTCATAGCCGTCCGTTTTCTTTGTACGGATTTGTGTAACAACACATGGTCCGGCCAGTATTACGGTACACGGAATATTTTTTCCATCGACACCAAAAACACTCGTCATTCCTATCTTCTTTCCGATTATTCCAGACATTGTTTTTATTTTTTTGCCATAGGTCTATGCCAGTTGGCAGAGACATTCGCTGTTATTATTTTAATGTTTATCTTTTTAATTTAATCTTGATACCTGCTACTCGATACTTGATACTATTTATGATGCTTTAATTTCTACTTCTACTCCACTCGGCAGTTCTAACTTCATAAGTGCATCTACAGTTTTTGCTGATGAATTATAAATGTCTAACAATCGCTTATAGGAACAAAGCTGGAATTGCTCCCTTGCCTTTTTGTTCACGTGTGGTGAACGTAGTACCGTAAAGATTTTCTTGTCTGTTGGTAGCGGAATTGGCCCGTTAACAACAGCACCGGTAATCTTTACTGTTTTCACGATCTTCTCAGCTGATTTATCAACCAGATTATGATCGTAGGATTTTAATTTGATGCGGATTCGTTGTGACATTGAAAGAACGTTTAATATTATTTATGATAGTATTATACTTTTTCAGCTTTTGTTTTTCCTTTTACTTTCGCAATAACTTCTTCAGATAATGTACGTGGGCATTCTGAATAATGTGAGAATTCCATTGAAGATGCTGCACGTCCGGAAGTAATTGTACGAAGTGTTGTCACATAACCAAACATTTCAGATAAAGGAACTTTTGCTTTGATTACCTGTGCACCTGCACGAGTATCCATTCCTTCAAGATGACCGCGACGTTTATTAAGATCTCCCATTACATCACCCATATAAAGATCAGGAGTTACAACTTCAATTTTCATGATTGGCTCTAAAAGCATTGGTTTTGCTTTTGGTGCTGCTTCACGGAAAGCAATCTTTGCACAGATTTCAAATGACAAAGCATCTGAGTCAACAGCATGGAATGAACCATCGTAAAGTCTTACTTTCAAATATTCAACAGGATATCCTGCAAGAACACCTGAGGCCATAGCCTGCTCAAATCCTTTTTGTATCGAAGGAATAAATTCGCGAGGAATATTACCACCCGATATTTCATTTACAAACTGAAGTCCCTTATGACCCTTTGTCGTTTCAGTATGCGATTTTTCTAACCAATCCTGATCAACAGGAGAAATTTCAAACTGAATATCCGCAAACTTTCCACGTCCACCCGTTTGTTTTTTATATGTTTCTCTGTGTTTCGTTGTACCGGTAATCGCTTCTCTGTATGCAACCTGAGGAGCACCCTGATTACATTCAACTTTAAATTCACGACGGAGACGATCTACTATAATTTCCAAATGGAGTTCACCCATTCCGCTAATAACAGTCTGGCCTGTCTCTTCATCAGTATTCACTCGGAAAGTCGGATCCTCTTCAGCAAGTTTATTTAATGCAATTCCCAGCTTATCAACATCTGCCTGAGTTTTAGGCTCAACAGCAAGACCAATTACAGGAACCGGAAAACTCATTGATTCAAGAACAATAGGAAATTTAGGATCACAAAGTGTATCACCGGTTCTGATTTCTTTAAATCCTACAGCTGCACCAATATCACCGGCTTCAATGAAGTCGATTGGACTTTGTTTATTCGCATGCATTCGGATAATTCGAGATATACGTTCGTTTTTGCCAGTACGAGCATTTAGAACATAAGAGCCGGCATCAAGTTTACCAGAGTAAACCCTGAAGAAAGCTAAACGACCCACGAAAGGATCAGTCATAATCTTAAATGCAAGTGCTGCAAATTTTTCAGTAGAATCTGCACGTCTTTCTTCTTCAGCTTCTGTATCAGGATTTATTCCTTTAATGTTAGGAACATCCATAGGAGAAGGAAGATATTGTATAACTGCATCAAGCATTGCCTGAACACCTTTATTTTTAAATGCAGAACCACAAAGCAACGGAGTAATCTTCATTGCAATGGTAGCCTTACGGATAGCACTACGAAGTTCATCAACAGTAATACTATTCGGATCTTCGAAAAATTTCTCCATCAAATGATCCTCAAATTCTGCAACAGCTTCAACAAGATTTGCACGCCAGTGATTTACTTCAGCCTGCATATCAATAGGAATAGGAACAACATCAAATGTAGCTCCCTTTGTTTCATCGTGCCAGATAATTGCCTTATTCAAAATAAGATCAACAACACCGGTAAACATGTCTTCTGCACCAATCGGTAATTGAAGAGGAACAGGATTTCCATGTAGACGCTCTTTTACCTGCTGAACAACATTTAGAAAATTTGCTCCGGCGCGATCCATTTTATTTACAAAACCGATTCGCGGAACATGATATTTATTCATCTGACGCCAAACTGTTTCGGATTGAGGCTCAACACCACCAACAGCACAGAAAAGCGCAACAGCACCGTCCAATACACGTAATGATCGTTCTACCTCAACAGTAAAATCAACGTGACCCGGCGTGTCAATAATATTGACTTTGTAAATTTGTTCGTCGTAATTCCAATAAGTAGTTGTTGCTGCTGAAGTAATGGTAATTCCACGCTCCTGCTCCTGAACCATCCAGTCCATAGTAGCAGCGCCTTCATGCACTTCACCGATCTTATGAACTTTTCCTGTATAGTAAAGTACACGTTCAGTCGTCGTAGTCTTTCCTGCATCTATGTGTGCAGAGATACCTATGTTGCGAGTATGTTTTAAATCTTTGCTCATTTGATTATTTCTCCGTTAATCATAACGATAGTTTTCTTTTTCGCGATAACAGGACACTTTGAATGACATTTTTTTTATTGGGATTACCTCCCCGTCATTCAGTTTTCCAGTTTTATCTTGCTCGTATTTCTGCGGCAAGTCAGTGGTTATCTGTAAAAGAAAGAACTACCTTTTCACTCTTTAGTCGAGAGTCTTGAGATTTTAGTCTTAAGACAAAGACTTTAAATATTTTTTATTACAATAATCAAGTTCTCAAGACTAATATCTCAAGACTCAAGACTATCATTTACACTTTAAAATGAGAGAAAGCTTTATTCGCTTCTGCCATTCTGTGTGTATCTTCTTTTTTCTTTACTGCAGCGCCTTCACCTTTTGAAGCTGAAATGATTTCATTAGCAAGTTTTTCTGCCATTGATTTTTCATTTCTGTTTCGTGAATAACTGATCAGCCATTTAATCGTTAAAGCAACTCTGCGATCCGGGCGAATTTCGCTGGGAATCTGAAAAGTGGCTCCTCCTACACGGCGGCTCTTTACTTCCACAGTAGGCATTACGTTTGTCATTGCTTTTTTCCAAACATCTAATCCAATCTCTTTCGTTTTTTCTTCAACACGATTGATGGCTGCATAAAAAATTCCATAAGCAGTACTCTTTTTTCCACCATACATTAAGTTGTTTACAAAACGTGTAACCAATGTATCGTTGAACTTAGGGTCTGGTAACAGAATTCTTTTCTTTGGCTTCGACTTACGCATTATTGATATTCTTTA
>JANLOW010000088.1:0-22470 GCA_031366785.1 Bacteroidota bacterium
AGGCATTTTTTTTGTTTTTTGGCTGAAGCGTCAGCTTGATGGCTGATCTTGTTTGCTTTTTACCTGGTTAGAGATTTGTTTAAAGTTTTAATTTTGTATTCTCGAGAAGACGTGTACACGTGTACACGAGAACACGTTTACTCGTTTACATTACTAACATTTTTTCAACCCTAAATGTATCTGCTGATGACACCAATCCCGCATTCGTTAGATTACGTTTTTGTTTGGTTGATTTCTTGGTCAGGATATGACTCTTGTAAGCATGTTTCCTTTTGATTTTTCCTGTACCGGTTAATTTAAACCTTTTCTTGGCACCGGAATGCGTTTTCATTTTTGGCATTGCAACTTATTTTAAACTGTATTACTTTTTCTTTCTTGGAACCGGAGCCATGTGAATGAACATCCTGTTGCCTTCTAATTTTGGTAACAATTCGACCTTGCCGTATTCTTCAAGTGCCTGAGCGAATTTCAATAGTATGATTTCTCCCTTTTCTTTGTATGCTATTGAACGACCTCTGAAGTGCACATAAGCTTTCACTTTATTACCCTCGTCGAGAAAATTCATCGCATGCTTTACTTTGAAATTAAAATCATGCTCATCCGTATTTGGTCCGAAGCGTATTTCCTTAACAACTTGCTTTCCCTGCTTCGATTTTAACTCTTTTTCTTTTTTCTTTTTATCGTAAAGAAATTTCTGATATTCAATAATCCTGCATACCGGAGGTTCCGCTGTAGGAACTATTTCAACCAAATCAAGTTCCAATTGTTTTGCCAACTGTAAAGCATCTTCTAATGAATAAATATCGCTTGTGATATTATCACCAACAAGTCGGACTTGTGTAGCGCGAATTTTTTCATTGATCTTATGCTCATCTTCCCGTTTTACCGGACCACGGCCACGAACGAATGGTTTACGTTGCGGTCGGTTAAATACGGCCGGCCGCTGATTACTTGGATTTGGTGCTGCTATTGGATCCTCCTTTTTTATTAAGTTGTAATTCTAATTAATACCGAGTCCTTTATTGATTTCGTTATTAACAAGTTGTATAAATTCTGCTAAAGTAAAACTTCCGATATCTCCCTCGCCATGACGACGTACAGAGACCTTGTTTTCATTGAACTCTTTTTCTCCTATAATCAGCATGAAAGGGTGTTTTTTCAATTCTGAATCCCTTATCTTCTTGCCAATCTTTTCATCCCTACTATCAACGAGTCCGCGAATATCGGAATTAATTAAGAATTCTAAAAGTTTTTTAGAGTAGTCATTATATTTTTCGCTTATTGGAAGGATATTTACTTGTGTAGGGGTGAGCCAGATAGGAAAATCACCCGCATAATGTTCGATTAGAAATCCTATAAATCGTTCATGGGTTCCTAAAGGTGCCCGATGAATGCAAATTGGCGTTTCCATTTCATTTTTAGAGCTTCTATACGTTAAACCAAACCGAGCCGGTACAGCAAAATCAACCTGATTGGTAGCCAAAGTAAACTCTCGGCCAATGGCACTCCATACCTGAACATCGATTTTCGGCCCATAAAAAGCTGCCTCATCAGCAACTTCAATGTATGGTATTTTTGAATCGATAAGTACTTGCCTTACCATGTCTTCGGTCTGTTTCCATAATTCCGGATTATCGACGTATTTTTTTCCCAGTTTTTCAGCTTTATGAGTTGAAAAACGCATTACATATTTTTCGATATTGAAGATTTTGAAATACTTCAGATACATTTCATTTACGGCTCTGAACTCATCGGCAAATTGATCTCGTGTACAATAAATATGTGCATCATTCATTTGAAGACAACGAACTCTCATAAGCCCGAACAACTCTCCTGATTGCTCATACCGGTAACAAGTTCCATATTCCGCCAATCTAACGGGAAGATCACGGTAAGAAACATTCAACTCTTTGAATATTTTATGGTGATGCGGACAATTCATCGCTTTCAAATAATATTTCTCTCCATCAAAAATCATAGGAGGAAACATGCTGTCTTCGTAATAAGGTAGATGCCCGCTGGTGATATACATTGACTCTTTCGCAATATGCGGAGTACGAACTCTTTTATATCCTGCACGTTGTTCGGTATATTTAGCAAGCTTTTCTAATTGTTCTATCATCACAGCACCGTTTGGAAGCCATAACGGTAGTCCGGGACCAACATCATCATCAAATGTAAAAATCTCCATCTCTTTACCGATTTTGCGATGATCTCTTTTCTTGGCCTCTTCGATCATAACAAGGTATTCATCGAGCAGGCTCTTTTTAGGGAAAGTGATACCGTAGATTCGGGTCAGTTGTTTTTTACTTTCGTCACCTCTCCAATAAGCGCCGGCAATGTTCATAAGTTTGGCTGCTTTGATAAAGCCGGTGTCTGGAATATGTGGACCTCTGCAGAGGTCAGTAAAATTTCCTTGTGTGTAAAAGGTTATCGTGCCATCTGTCAGGTCTTTTAACAAATCGAGTTTATATTCATCTCCTTTTTCTTTGAAGAATTCTATTGCCTTTTCCTTACTGATTTCCTGTCGGATATATTTATTCCCCTTTTTTGCCAGCTCCAGCATTTTATCCTCTATCTTTTTAAAATCTTCCGGAGATATTAATTGTCCGCCGAGGTCGATATCGTAATAAAAGCCATTATCGACTGGAGGGCCGATACCGAACTTAACACCCGGATATAATACTTCCAATGCTTCAGCCATAAGATGTGCTGAAGAGTGCCACATAGTCGATTTCCCTTCTTGAGTATCCCATGTAAGCAACTGTAGTGTTGCATCCGTTTGAATAGGGCGTGAGGCATCCCAGACTTCGCCGTTTACTTTTGCTGATAAAACATTTCTAGCTAAACCTTCGCTGATGCTTTTGGCAATTTCTAAAGAAGTACTTCCTAAAGGATATTCTCTGATATTTTGATCGGGAAAGGTTATTTTTATCATAGCTATTTAATGGGGCTAATATATACAATTAAGAATTAATTATTGGTTACAATAGAGGCATTTTTTTAAATTTGCCCATTACTATACTTTAAAAATTTAATTAAATCTTTAAAGAAGGCAATTCCTATCATGAAAAAAAATAATGTTGGCAATGTTTAGTATATTTTATTTGTATTATTTTTTATCGATTGCAATTTCAAGGTTATTGATGACAACTTGAATGTTAAGGATTAAAATTAGCCAAGGCATTTAATGAAGTAGTGAAGTTTACTTAATACTAATTATTTTGATGAAAAATACTCCTTTAAAAAAACCAAAAAAGCAATTACCATCTAAATTATCGGGAATACAGGAAAAGGACAATACGCTTTACTTTATTTTTTTTTTATTACTCTTGACATTTTGTGCTTATCTGCCAGTTTTAAAGGCTAGTTTTTTAATTGAATGGGACGATCCGGATTATGTTAGTAATAATTTACTAATAAAGAATTTTTCAAAAATAGGAGAACTCTTAACGACTCCTATTCAGGGAAACTTTCACCCTTTAACGATGCTTTCTATTGCTTTCAACTATGCTATCTCGGGTGAGAATGCATGGTCCTATCATCTTCTAAATGTTATACTACACATTGCCAATACATATTTAGTTTATAAATTTTCTTCGCGATTAAGCAAAGAAAACTTTATTATTTCATTTACCACTGCAATGCTATTTGCATTGCATCCAATGCATGTAGAATCTGTTGCTTGGGTGGCTGAAAGAAAAGATGTCCTATATTCGTTTTTCTTTTTACTTGGGCTTATCAGCTACATAAACTATATAAGTTCGTTATCACGAAAATCATATTTATTTTGCATAGTTTGGTTTTCGCTTTCTTTACTTTCCAAACCTTCAGCAGTTATTTTTCCTGTTGCACTTTTTACAATCGATCTTTTTTACTCAAGAAAATTTTCTTTAAAATTAGTTACTGAAAAAATTCCTTTCTTTTTATTCGCAGCAATAATTGCTTATCATAGACTTTATACACAGAGTAATGTTGGTGTAACTGATTCGGGAGAAAATTTTTTATTGGCGCAACGAATTTTTTTTATGTTTTATGGATTCATGATGTATTTTTTTAAAATGCTTTTTCCTATTAATCTGAATGCATTTTATCAAAACCCACTTATCAATCACGATTTACCAATAATTTATTACTTATCTCCTATTTTCTTTTTACTAGTGTTGATACTATGTATTTTAAACCGAAAGAAATACAATGTAATTGCTTTTGGCTTTAGTTTTTACTTTGTAAATCTTTTTTTGGTTTTAAATTTATTTATAATGGGCAGTGCAATTTTAGCTGAGCGATATACATACATTCCGTATATAGGCCTTTTTTATATTATTGGCTGGGCTATTGATAGATGGCAAAAACATAATTTTAAAGGAGCGGTAATGTATTTACTTCCGTTAAGTATTGTTTTAGCAATATTGACTTACAATCAGGCCGCAACCTGGAAAAATAGTAAATCGCTGTGGGAGCATGCTATAAAAGTAAATCCAAATTATCAGGTTTATAAAAATATGGCTTTTATCTATTTCAAGGAAAAAAACTCTGATAAAGAGATAGAGTGCTATAATGAGGCTCTAAAATTTAATGTTGGCGACGCGGAACTATATTGCAATAGGGGGAATATTTATTTAAAAAAAAGAATGTTTAAAGAAGCACTAATTGAATACAATACTTCTTTATCAGTGAATCCAAATTTTACAAAAGCAATAGCAAACAGAGGTTCTTTATTCGCGATGCAGGGCAAATATGAACTTGCTTTGGCTGATTTTAATAAGACAATAAATTTAAGTCCTGAGTTAAAATTGAATTTCAAGAACAGGGCACTTGTTTATTACAAACTTGAAAAATATTATGAAGCCATAAAAGATTTTTATAAATTTCTCGAATTTGAGCCAGACAATATGGCCATTTTAAATAGTATCGGTGAATGTTATCAAGCGCTCAACCAAAATGATACAGCAATCAGCGTTTTCAATAAAGTAATTTTGATTAGGCCAGAGGCTAATTTTTATTTGAATCGTTCTATTTCCTGGTATGCCTTGGGAAATATAAATGAAGCTCGAAAGGATGCAATTAAAGCAAGGGAAAGCGGGGGAGTACTATCAGAGTCGTATGCTAAAACACTCGGAATTTAATTGATAATGAAATTACAACAGAAATAATTACTTTATTTACGAATTGAGTATGAAATACAGCTTGTTTAAAATCGTAATCTATTAAATATGTGAAATCAATTGACAATAAATCATCTTTCATCATTTAATACCTGTAAAATATTTGGCAAAAAGTAATTCTTGCTCTTCAAAATTTTTCCGTCTTCCCGATATATTGGATTTCCATTTTCATCCAATTTGCTCATGTTGCTGCGATGTATTTCATCAAAGACTTCTTCGATCTTATATTGAAGTCCATGCGCTATAATACTACCAAATAAAATATACATCTTATCACCTAAGGCATCAGCAATTTGTGTGAGATCATTATTTCTGCAAGCTTCGAGATATTCATCATTTTCTTCTTGCATAAGTTTATGACGCAAATTTGCAATACCCGGATCGATATTGGCAATGGGTGTTTCATGATATTCAAGTTTAAAAGTCTCATGAAATTCTTTGACTTTGTTTATTTTTTCAAGTAAAGACATTTGGAGTTTAATATTTAGGATTTTATATTATTTACCGGGAAATTATTATACTATTATGTTTGAATCACTCCAACATTATATTCACCTTTAATAGGAGCATGATCAGCGGCTTCTATACCCATCGATATCCATTTGCGGGTTTCAAGGGGGTCAATAATTGCATCAACCCAAAGCCTTGAAGCGGCATAATAGGGGGAAGTTTGGCTGGTATATCGATCTGTAATTTTTTTCAATAATTCTTCTTCATCCTTTTTAGTTATTTCTTTTCCTTTCGCTTTCAAACTAGAGATTTGTATTTGTAAAAGAACTTTAGCTGCTTGAGATCCGCCCATTACAGCTATTTGTGCTGTTGGCCAACCAACGATAAGTCTTGGGTCATATGCTTTTCCGCACATTGCATAATTTCCTGCACCATAACTGTTACCTATGATAATCGTAAATTTAGGAACAATGGAATTACTCATTGCATTAACAAGTTTAGCTCCGTCTTTAATTATTCCACCTTGCTCGCTTCTTGAACCAACCATAAATCCGGTGACATCTTGAAAAAACACAATTGGTAATTTTCGTTGATTGCAATTCATGATAAAACGAGCAGCTTTATCAGCGGAGTCAGAATAAATTACCCCACCAAATTGCATTTCTCCTTTTGTGCTTTTTACAACTTTACGTTGATTGGCAACAATTCCAACAGCCCATCCATCAATTCGTGCAATTCCGCAAATAATGCTTTGTCCGTATTTGTCTTTATATTCATCAAAGTCGCTGTCATCGATGAGGCGATGTATTACCTCGTGCATATCGTATTGTTTACTTGCTTCAGTTGGAACAATGCCATAAATATCTTTCGGATTTTTTTTTGGTTCCAATGATTTGATGCGGTTGAAGCCTGCAGTTTCAAATTTACCGAGTTTGCCAAAAATATTTCGGATATGGTCTAATGCTGCTTTATCATCAGGATATTTATTATCAGTTACTCCCGATATTTCACATTGAGTGGTAGCACCTCCGAGAGTTTCATTATCGATATCTTCACCTATTGCAGCTTTTACGAGATACGAGCCGGCAAGAAATATGGATCCGGTTTTATCAACGATCATTGCTTCATCGCTCATAATAGGAAGATAAGCACCACCCGCAACACAACTTCCCATTATTGCTGCAACTTGAATAATTCCCATTGAAGACATAACAGCATTATTTCTGAAAATTCTTCCAAAATGTTCTTTATCAGGGAAAATTTCATCTTGCAAAGGAAGAAAAACGCCTGCACTGTCAACCAAATAAATAATTGGTAACCGATTTTGCATTGCAATTTCCTGCATGCGAAGATTTTTCTTTCCGCTCATTGGAAACCAGGCACCGGCTTTTACAGTAGCATCATTGGCAACAATTACACATTGGATTTTGCTTACATATCCGATTCCGGCAACAACACCTGCAGAAGGGCACCCTCCATATTCTTCATACATTCCATCAGCAGCAAAGGCTCCGATTTCGATAAAATTACTTCCTTTATCAATAAGATATTCAATCCGTTCTCTGGCTAAAAGTTTGCCAAGTTCTTTTTGTTTAGCGGCATTCTTTGCTCCACCACCTTCATTTATTTTACTTAACCTGAATTTTAATTGGTCTACCAACTGACGCATGGTATCTTCATTTTTATTAAATTCTATATTGCTCATAGGTTGGCCGAAGATAGATAATTTGCTATTAGATAATTCAATTACATTTTATCAGTTTTTAAAATATATATTGAATAGATTATAAAAACACCAAGTATGATTACTTCTTAATTGAAAAATATTCCATTTCCTAAACTGTAAATGACGTTAACATTCAAAAGTCATGAAGTAATTAGATACGATTAAAAACAAAATCGATACAAGGCCATTCACGGATATTACTTCTTTTTCTTTTTAAGAAAATTCAAAATTTTATCGAACCAGAATGGTTCAAATTCGAATTTTGAAAAGACTACTTCGAATTCTTTAAGGCTATTAGGTTCAGATGTATGATAAAGCCAAACATTGATACTTATTTTTTCTGAAGTAGATTTATAATTGTATTCCGGTTTAATAGTTAAATTCGAATACTCCAAAGGAATATCGTCTAAACCCGAAGCATCATAAAACGATTTAAAGGTAATTTTTTTTGTTCCTAATTCGATTGATTGTTTAGTTGCGAGATTCAAGTCGGATTGAAAACGATACGCTTCAGTTTCTTTCGGTTGAATAACAAATTGGGAATTCTTTGAAGTATCGATACCCCACTTGGAAATTTCAATATCAATTTCTTTATGAAAGTTACTTGTGTCTTCTCTATCATATAGGAAAAGTCCGATAACCACATCTTTGTCTAGAGGTTGCGGCAAAGGATCCAGATAAAAGGAATACTTGCCACTGCCTAGGTTTTTTAACATTCGTAATTCCGGACAATACCAATTTTCATTCCGGTGAGTAATTCTAAGATGAAGTTTGCCATCAGCATCGACAAAAATATTATCCTTAGAACCGGAAAAATAATTATTACCCGGTCCTGTTTGTTTGCCAAAAGATTCTTTAACGACCCATTGATATCCTGAAAATTGTATTGTATCGCCTTGATGTTCGGTAATATATGTTTCGAATTCTTTTGCTTGAGCATTAAGCATATAAAAAAAGAAAAAGAATACAAATTTTTCCGGCAAATATTTTAAAATAGATTTCATATTGAAAAATTGTTTTATATATTTTAAAATCACCATTAGTTTCATGCTCTTGGATGATGTTTTATAATAGATGCTCTTAGGAAGTCCCGGTCAAGATGGGTATAAATTTCTGTTGTTGTTATTGATTCATGTCCGAGCATTTCCTGCACTGCTCTTAGGTCTGCACCACCTTCGATGAGGTGAGTTGCAAACGAATGCCGGAAGGTATGAGGACTGATACTTTTTTTTAAGCCGATTTTTTCTGCAAGTTGTTTAATAACCAAAAAAACCATAACTCTTGTTAAGGGTCTTCCACGTTTATTTAGAAACATAAAGTCTTCGCATCCTTTTTGAATAACGATATGTGGACGAACTTCTTCCATATAAATTTTTATATGCTTGATAGCAACACTACCCATAGGTACCAATCGTTCTTTATCGCCTTTTCCTATCACCTTAACAAAACCAATATCTGCATGAACATTGGATATTTTTAATCCTGTTAATTCACTTACACGCAGTCCGCAACTATACATTGTTTCCAGCATGGCTTTGTTTCTAATACCTTCCGGTTTACTAAGGTCGATTGCATTAACGATATTATTAATGTCTTCGACACTTAAGGTATCCGGAAGTTTGCGTCCCAATCTGGGTGATTCTAGCAACTGAGAAGGATCATCTACAATAAGGTTTTCCATCAGGCAATACTTGAAGAATCCTTTAAGACCTGAAATAATTCGTGCCTGACTTCTTCCGCTTAAACCATTTTCATTGATTGATTTTACAAAATCCTGCAGATGTTTTAATCCTATGTTAGAAGGATTCATCGGCAGTTTTTGTACATGGAGGAATTGATCAAACATAGTTATATCATGAAGGTAAGCTTCGATTGAATTTTCGGAAAGCGAACGTTCTAGCTTTAAATATGATTTAAATCCCGCGATATGACTTTTCAAGCTCAGTGTAAAAGTATGCTTTCAAATTTGACGATTTGAGTGACTTCTTCGTAGTTAAATCTAAAAAACTTATGCACATTCATTTTTAAATAACTAAATTGGATATCATTCTTAATTAGTCCTTTAAATATGCTTCTTTCAGGTCTTTCTGAAGTATCTACTTTTTTATTTGCCTGATATTCTTGAATCGGCAATTTTGTAAGGACTGCATTTGAAAAAATCTAAGTATTTTACAGGCTAAATTAATCCAATGCAATTACATATAATAAACGGACCCAATCTAAACCTTATTGGTCAGAGGGAGACAAATATTTATGGCATTACTTCATTTGAAGATTACATTGATGAATTACGACAAAAATATTCATCCATAAAGCTCACCTATTTTCAAAGTAATATTGAAGGGCAGCTAATCGACAATTTGCATGAAGTCGGTTTTTCCGTGGATGGAATAATATTAAATGCCGGTGGATATACACATACTTCTGTTGCACTTGCTGATGCAATTGCAGCAATTAAGAGTCCGGTTGTTGAAGTTCATATTTCAAATATTTTTGCGAGAGAAGAATATCGTCATGTCTCTTTGATTGCAGGAAAATGCAAAGGCAGTATATCAGGTTTTGGTTTAAATTCTTACCGTTTAGCAGTTGATGCTTTTTTAATTAATCAACAGTAATTTGTTGTTATTTATTTTTATGTATTGTCACTTTTGATAGGCAAACGACATACTTTTTTTCATTTTACGCTGATATTTAATGATTTGAGCATGTGCGAGTAAGGTTTGGGATTGTCGTATAGAATCTTTTACAGATGAATAATATTCTGTGTACCTATCAAGCATAGCTTGAAAATCGACAAGTTTATCAAGTGCAGCAGGATCTATATAAAGTAAATCGGATTTAAGAAAAGGAAAATCTAATTTTAGAAAATTATCATTCGCTTTTGATTCACCTGCCTTAGAGGAAGAAAAGCAGCCTGAAACAAATCGTTTCGGTTCATAATAATTATTTGAACTATAAAAATAATGTGCTCTTGGGTCAGTCAGGAAATATTTGTTTTGAGATTTAGCTATAGTTTCCATTTTGTGCAGAAGGGTTATAAAGGAAGAAACTAATGCCGGCGATGTCAGATCACATCCCGTATTAACAGCCTGATGGGGATGTTCTATAGTTAGTTGTTTTATGTATTGGTCGTATTCTGGTTTAATGATTTTATAAAATTCAGGATAAAGAGTTGGTAATATTTTAAAGTGAGTAAATTTGAAATCGTAGTTTAATACAATTAGATCGGGTCTGAAATTTTCAGCTATACGATAATAATAATACTGAATTATAGTACTCCAGTCTGAAACAATTACAATACTATTAAGAGGTGCAGATTTATCGAGGAGGTTCATTAATGAATCACTGACAGGATATGAACGTCTGTCATGTAAATGGAAATTATAAGTTATCTGAATGGCTAATATTATCGGTAGAATATATTCAACTTTGATTTTATTCTTACTATAAATTACGCCATAAAAAACAGGAATGGTCATTACCAGGAAAGGCAAGAGCATATATGCATCTGTACTCGACCATTGGTTATTATTCAACTGATAAAAAAATAAAAAAAGATAATAAAGTATGGTGGTCCAGAAAAGGGGATACAATTTTTTTTTAATTAAAATTAAAATACCCAGTAAATAAAATGGTATAAAAACAAACAACTGAAGAGCTGTAAGTTTTAGAAAATAGGGAATTCGTGAGCTAATTACTTTTTCAGAAGTGGAAGATATATTTTTTGAATACGAGCCTCCGCTGACATGATAAAAAAGCTCGCTTAATGTTTCAGGTTTGCCAAACATAAATGAATAATCATTTTGTGCACGCAAGAACATCCAGCTATAAAATAAAATTGTGAAAATTAAAGTCATACTTGTTAATATCCAAAAATCAGGGTTTTTAAAGATAAATTTAATATCGTTTAAAAACCCTTGTTCGTTTTTATTCATTTTCTTTTTGGTCTCTGTTTTTACATCCTGACCAAAAAAGTTTTTAAGAAAAAACAATGGAGTAAAAGGTAAAAAGAGAATCATAGTAAGGTGATGATTACCTAAGCCGGCAGCAATGCCAAGAGCGGCAATAAAAATTGAAAATTTTTTTCTGTTAAAATGATAATTGATTAGTCCAAACAATGTTATTGCCATTGCAAAAGCCTGGAAACTATATACCTCAATTGTATTTCCCCATGCCCAAGAAGTAGAGGCTGTTGAAAAAGCAATAGCACATATACTGCTAACAATAAGGCTTTTTGTATTTTCAATAACTGATAATTTTTTTGATATTATTTTAAAAATAAAAAACATAATTAATGAACAACCTGAAATACATGTTGCTGCTAAAAGGGTAAGAGAATCAACAATATTTAAGCCAAATAAAGAGGTTAGATTATTCCAAAGCATGCCTGCCATAATATATGATGGACTTCCAGGGGGATGCGCAATGCTGCCAAGTTTTATTACCAAAGCAAATTCTGCAGCATCATCAAACATTAAAGAATGGCTTTTTGTAAAATAGAATAAGAGAAAAGGAATAAAAAAACTGACAATTAGAAATGGAAGATCTTTTATTATTGTTTTTGAACTCATATTTTAATAATTATTCTTTATTTTGATATAAAACCGAAAGGCATATTTTTTTTCATTTGTCGTTGAATTTTAAAAATATTGTTTTGTGCATTTTGAGTTTCTTGAACTTTATCAATGACGTTATTTGCTTTATAAAAATCCATATACCGATCAAGCATTGTTTGAAAATCAACAATTTTATCTAAAGCAGCAGGATCTGTTAACAATAGAGGTGATTTAAGAAATTCGAAATCCAACTTGAGAAAATATTCATTTGCTATAGATTCTCCCGGCATTGATGAAGAAAAGCAACCTGAAATATAGCGCGAGGAAGAGTATATATTAGCAGTAGAAAAGGAATAATGAGCTTTTGGATCCGTTAAAAAATACACATTTTTTGATTTAGCTACTTCTTCAATTTTATTTACAAGTAATTTATATTTTTTCTCTAAAGTTAAAGTAGTTAAGTCACATCCTGTACCAATTACCTGGTGTGGATGTTCTTTCATCAATTCATTTATAAAACTATCATATTCGAATTTGATCTGATTGTAAAAGTCAGGATACAACAGTGGCAACATCCTATAATGTTCAAATTTAATATCGTTATTTAAAACAATAAGATCTGGTCTAAAGTTTTCAGTAATTCTGTAAAAATAATATTGAATGATAAGTGTCCAGTCGGAAATTATAATGATGCTATTCTTAGGAGCAGAAATATCAAGTAATTTCATTAGTGAATCACTTACCGGATAAGATTTTCTGTTGTTAGGTGCGAAGTTATAATAAATCTGAAAAATCAATAATATGGGAAGAATGAATTGGATTTTTATATTATTTGAAAAATAGATAGCACCATAGAATGCACCAAAATATAGAACCATAAAGGGAAGCAGCAAATAGGCATCTGTACTTCCCCATTGATTATTATTGAGTTGATAAAAGAATATAAAGAGGAAATAAAGTATTATTATAGTAAAGAGTGGGAATAATTTTTTTTTAAGAATAATAACAATTCCGGCGATAAAAAAAGGTATAAAAATAAATAATTGGAGTGTGGTTAATTTAAGAAAGTATGGAATTCTTAAATTAACTATTTGTTCGGATCCTGATGTTATATTTTCTAAATAGGTTGCTCCACTAATATGATATATAAATTCTTTTAATGTTTTAGGTTGTCCGAACATGAAAAGATATTCATGCTGGGCTCGTAAAAACATCCAGCAATAAAACCCGAAGGTCATTAACAATGTTAAGCCTGTTAATAACCAGAATTTTTGCATTTTAAAGATGGAGAATAATTGTTTTAGAAACGAATTGTTTTCATTTTTGATTTTCTTTTTTTTATCTGATTTATCTGAATAGATAAAGACATTATTTAAAAAGAATAATGGGACGAATGGTAAAAAGAGAACCATTGTTAAATGATGATTACTCAAACCCAATGAAATACCAGCAGCTGCTACAATTATGGAAATATTATTTCTGTTGAAGTGATAGTTAATAAGACCGAATAAGGTTATAGACAATGCCAGGACTTGAAAACTGTAAACTTCAACGGTATTAGCCCATGACCAAGTTGTCGAAGCCGTGGCAAATCCGATGGCACAAATGCAACATATCAATTTGCTTTTAAAATCTTCTTTAACTGGAAGTTTTAGTGAAATAGTTTTAAATGTCATGTAAAGCAATAAAGAAGAAAAAGAAATGCAGAGTGAAGAAAATAAGGTTAGAGAATCAATAATATTCAAGCTAAATAATGAGGTAAGCTTTGTCCATAAAAACCCGAACAATATGTAAGAAGGAGTTCCAGGTGGGTGTGCTATGCTACCGAGCTTGATTACAAGGGCAAATTCTGCGGCATCATCAAACATTAGAGAATGGGAACTGGTAAAATGAAAACAAATTAATGGAATGAAAAAAGAAAGGAGAAAAAAAGGAATATCCTTAATTGAAAAGTTCATATTCATTATGTGAAGGTGTAATTTAAGATTTGATAATTGTTGTTTTTAAATCAATTTTAGATTGTGAAAATACACTTTATAGTTTCAATTTAAAATAAATCATCTAATTTATCGCGCCAAATAAGGAGAATAACTCCTGTAATTGCTACTATTAAACCTGTAATAGACTTCACTGTAATTTTTTCTTTGAAAAAAAAGACTGACAATAAAAAAGCAAAGGCGGGGACTAATGAAAAAATAGTTTGTGCAACGGAAGGGTCTATTAGTGAAACTGTAAATAATGATAAACAAACACCCAGCACAGGGCCAAAGATCGTTCCTGTAATGGCATATTTTATACCATTATTTTTATTATTTAGAAGTGGTAAATAAGTTTCTTTCGATTTTCCATTAAATATTGTAAATAGGATTAGTGAAGAAGAAGCTGCAATTAATCGGATAAATGTAGCATGAATTGGGTTTAATGGAAAGGTACTATGTGACATTAATCCTTTTTTCGCGAGTACTAATCCCGCACCTTGGCATAAAGCAGCAAGTATTCCTGAAATAATACCAAAAGCAATAGAACCATGCCCGTGGTCAGGGATTTTTTCTCTTTCACTTTTACCGAGACTTACAAAATTTACACCCGTAATTGTAATTGCAATACCAATTATTCCTAAAGCGGAAATGTGTTCGTCAATGATAAGGGATCCTAAAATTAATGCAGCAGCAGGGGCAAAGGTTGTTAGTACGCTTCCTATTCTGGCACCTAAAATACGATACATGGCAAATGCAAAATAGTCACCAATGGTAAGTCCAAGAATTCCTGAAATCCCCAGCCACAACCATGCATTTGTATAACCGGCAGTAAATATTTGAGTAAAATTTTCAAACCCGTTAAGAATTGAAATAATCCCGATAATTAATGTGGCAAGAATTAATCGGAAATTATTTAAAGGATTTATCCCTAAACGTCGCGCCGCTTGTGTAAAGGGAAAAATACAAATAGACCAGGACAAAGTGGTTAAAAGAGCAAAAAAAATTCCTTTATCTATCATCTTTTAATATAAGCAGCTAATTTCTTTCACCAAAAATAGCAGAACCAATTCTTACCATAGTACTTCCTTCTTCAAGTGCAATTTTATAATCTGAAGTCATGCCCATTGATAAGATAGAAAAATCGGAACATTTGTACTTGTCAAAAAATATTTTAAGTGAAGCGAACTCTTTTTTAATTTGTTTAATTTCATTTGTTGCTGTTGATATTCCCATAAAACCTTTTAAAGAAATATTTTTTAATGAATTTATTTGATTGGAATTTAAAAGTAAATCAGCTTCTTCAAATGAAAATCCAAATTTAGTTTCTTCTTGTGCGATATGAATTTGTAATAAACATTCTTGAATTCGATTTGATTTTTCTGCTTGTTTATTTATTTCTGTAAGGATAGAATTGCTGTCAACACCGTGAATGAGATGAATAAAAGGCGAAATAAATTTTACTTTATTTGTTTGAAGGTGTCCAACAAAATGCCATTCTGCATTAGGAATTATTTCATGTTTTTCTGTTAACTCCTGAACATAATTTTCTCCAAAAGCTTTCTGCCCGTGATTTATTAATACATTAATATCTTCACTTGATTTTGTCTTGCTGATCGCTACAAGTTTTGCATTAAATGGTTTTAATTCAGAAAGAATAAATTCGTAGTTTTTTATATTAACCATTTGCAATATTACTATAAAGAATGATTCACCATATTATTAAATTAAATAACAAATGACCTTAAATAAATTACAATTAACTAATGGCAAAAAAGCCAGTTACCTCAATGAATGTACAATGATTCCGCTTCTCAACTTTGGTTCAAACCAGGTAGTTTTGGGAGGCATAATTTTACCACTGTTTGCTATGTCAATTAATTGTTTCATTGTAACAGGGTAAAGTGCAAAGGCTACTCGCATTTCATTACTGTTTACTCTTTTCTCAAGTTCTTCAAGCCCGCGTAAACCACCAACAAATTCTATTCGTTTGTCTGTTCGTAAATCTTTAATATTTAAAACGGGTTCAAGAATTATTTTGGATAAAATAGTAACATCCAAAACATCAATTGGATCATTATCATTGAATGTTCCTTCTTTTGATTTAAGTGAGTACCATTGTTTTTCAATATACATTCCGAAATGATGTAAGCTTTCAGGCTTATACGGTTTATTCCCTTTCAACTCAATATCAAAATTTTCTTTTATTTTATTAATAAATTCATCAGAAGTTAAACCATTTAGATCTTTAACTACACGATTGTAATCCATAATAGTTAACTGGTCATCGGGAAAGTGAACGGCTAAAAAATAATTATATTCTTCTTTACCGGTATGGTTTGGATTTTTTTCTCGAAGTTCGCGCCCTACAAATGCAGCAGCTGCCGTCCGGTGATGTCCGTCGGCTACATAGGTTGCGGATAATTTTTCGAAAGCTTTTGTTATTTTATAATTTATTTCTTTATCGCGGCTAATCCAGAATGTATGGCCGATGCCATCCTCAGTAATAAAATCATATTCAGGAATATCTTTGATTATTGTATTCGTCAATTGATCGAGTTCTGAATTTGCCGGGTATGCAAAAAATACCGGTTCATTATTAAGATTGCTATAACGAATATGATTTTTTCTGTCTTCTTCTTTATCAGGCCTTGTAAGTTCATGCTTTTTGATAACATCATTAAAATAATCATCTATTGAAGCACAAGCAACTATTCCATATTGTCGTCTTCCATTCATTGTTTGTGCATAGATGTAATAATATTCTTCCGGATCTTGAAAAAATATTCCATCATTAAACATTTTATTGAAATTGGCGGCTCCTTTTTCATAAACATCGGCCGAATAATGATCATGATCATCCGGAAAATCAATTTCAGGTTTTATTACATGATAAAATGAAAGGGGATTTCCTTCGCACTCTTTTTTGGCTTCTTTTTCATTTAATACATCATAAGGTTTTGAAGCGATTTGTGAAATATATTTTTTCTGTGGACGAATACCTTTGAAGGGTTTTATAATGGCCATTTTGGGAGAAGATTTATGTTTAGAATATGAAGCCGATAAATATAGGTCTAAGATGTTAAGCAAAAATAACTAATAACAATTATCGAATATCACTAATTTAAATTTAGGATTTCTTCAATTGCTGCAGTAAGCTCCATCATATCATCAATGGTTAATTCTCCCATGTGACCGATACGAAAAGTTTTATCTTTTAAAGGGCCGTAACCATTCGACAAAACCATATTTTTTAACTGTAGCGCTTTGTTCAATTCGCTTACATTAATTTTTCTGGTATTCTCAATACAAGTAACAGTAAGCGATTCAAATCCCGGTTTAGTATATACTTTAAAAAAATGATTTGCCCAGTTAATGGTATATTCAGCAATTTCAATATGCCTTATAAATCTATTTTCGAGTCCTTCCTTAAATATCCTGTCTAATTGAAAGTCCAGGGCAAACATATGTGAAAGGGATGGTGTACTCGAATATTGATAGTTTCTTTTGTCAATATATTCACACAAAGTTAATAGATCGAGATAATATCCTTTATGTCCGATTTTTATTAATCGTTCTTCTGCTTTTTTCGATATTGAAGCCAATGCTAATCCTGGTGGAAGTGCCAGTGCTTTTTGTGAAGAACTAATACAAACATCAATTCCAAGTAAGTCGATTTCCAGTTTTACGCCTCCCAGTGAACTAACTGCATCAACCATCCAGAGTACCCTGGGATATTTTTTTACTACTTCAGAAATTACTTCCAACGGATTCATAACACCTGTTGATGTCTCATTGTGTGTAATGGCTAGAGTATCATATTTGCCGGTTTTTAGGTAACTGTCAACAGTCTCTGGTAAGATAGGATTTCCTTTTTCTTCTTCGTGTAAATCTGCATCAATTCCATTCAGGATTGCAAGCTCATGCCAGCGTTTACCAAAAGCACCTGTTGCAAAAACGATAGCTTTTTTTTGTGTAATACTACGAATGGCACCTTCCATCAGTCCTGTTCCGGATGATGTGCTTAATACAATTTTATTTTCAGTGTACATAAGTTTTCTCAGTTTATCAGAAATGCTTTTCTGAAGAACCGAAGCTTCCGGAGTACGATGTCCTATCATAGGCGTAGCCATTTTCGCTAAAACATCCGGATGTACATTCGTAGGACCGGGGATAAATAATTTCATGTTGTAATCTGGTATTTAAAATGCGAAGCTAAGGAAATTAGATCAGTTTTTTGAATCAAGAATCAAGAATGAAGAAGGGTAAATTATTATGGAATTAATCATTTTTGATGAGGGGGAGAAGGCAGGTTTTCTTTTGGTTCCCACTTAGTACTGACTTTTACATCATGAAATAATACCCATTTTCCTTTTTGATTTTTTAATGCATCATATGTACCATCCGGACCATTTAAACCGTTCACATTATTGTTTGTTGCATCAAAATGATCGAAGACGATACCATTATATTTTTTATCAAAATGTAGAGTCATGGAGGCTTGTGCATTAAAAGAAAAAATCATCCGGTTTAAGAAAACGGAACCTGTTTTAATTAAAGGAAAACCAAATTTTATTCGATTACCGTTTATGTAAAGAATTTCTATAACTTTTTGAGTTTGTATTCTGTCTTTTCCTTTCCATCCCAGTAATGTATAATACGTTTTACCTGATTTTTTTATTTCCTCAATAGCATAATATACAGCTCCTAGCCAGCGGTCTTGGCTAAGTTTTTCAGATTCCGGTTTTTTAATAACAATGGTAGAATCAATTAGGCGAATTAGAGTTGTGTTTGTGTCGGTTTTCAATTGAATAAATCCATAATAGTCATATAGATCACCATCGTAATGAGGAACCGTCCATGTAAATATTCTGAATTTATTATCTTTCGCGGTTTGAATGGATACATTTTTTAAAGAATCAAAATTTCTGGAATATGATTCTTTTTGAAGAAGAATTTTTTCAAAAGAAAATAGAAATTTCTCATTTGATGCTATTCGTACAGAATCATTTTCTCCTCTTTGAATATCTTTTATTAAAATTACAAGAGAATCTAAAGATTGACTTTTACAATTTGTGAAAAACAAAACCAATTGTAATGCAGCTAAGATTAGTTTAGACATTGGTTTTTGGTTAATTATTTTATCTCATTATTTAGTAACCTCGTGTACACTTGTACACGATTACAGGTATTCTAGTAACCTCATCATACCTCTTAAAAAAAACCGCAACACGATAACGTATTGCGGTTTTTAAATATTATTAAACATACTTTCAGGCGTGCATTTTATCTTTTTTTCCTAAAAGTACTTCTTTACTTTCCCTAAAATTTGGATCGTCTACACAACAATCAACAGGACATACTGAAGCACATTGAGGTTCATCATGAAATCCAACGCATTCTGTACATTTATCAGTAACAATATAATAAATGTCCATGGATACCGGAGTCTGAACAGCATCAGCATCAACTTCAGTTCCATCCATTTTTTTAAACATCCCTTTTACACTTGTGCCATCTGAAAAGCGCCATTCAGCGCCGCCTTCATAAATGGCATTGTTTGGACATTCAGGTTCGCATGCACCACAATTGATACATTCTTCTGTTATCATGATAGCCATAACGGTTCCTTTTCTATTTTTGAGGTTTCAGGACAAAAGTAAAGAGAAAAAGTTCAAAACAAAATATTTGAAAAACAAGATATGATATTGGTAGATAAACGAATACAGTCCTTAACTCGCTTTGGAGAAGCGATTTCTTTGGTGTTGGAGGGTTATAATTCAGAATCTGATACGGAATTTAATAGGATAATTAATAAATCGCGATCAGAAAATCCATGGTTTACCGAACAAAACATACTTATGTCGCTTCGAAATTGGGTTGAAGCTTTGGCGGAAGAAAATGTAAATATATGGACTGAAAAATACATTGATGAATTAATGAGTAGACGAAAAGAATTAAATATTGCTGTTGTTAATGCCGGGAATATACCATTTGTAGGCCTTCATGATCTTCTTTCTGTTTTACTTTCAGGAAATAGTTATTTAGGTAAGAATGCTACAGGCGATTCGTTTTTATTGCCATATATAACATCAATCTTGTGTTTAGTTGAGCCGTCCTATAAAGAAAACATACGTTTTGTTTCCAGACTTGAATCTATGGATGCTGTTATAGCCACTGGTAACAATAATTCAGCTCGTTATTTTGAATATTACTTTGGCAAATATCCACACATCATTCGTAAAAACCGGAATGGAGTTGGGGTACTTTTAGGAAATGAGTCAAATGAAAAACTCCATGAACTCGGCAATGATATATTTGACTATTTCGGTCTTGGATGTAGAAATATTTCTAAATTATATGTACCAAAAGGGTATAATTTTAATAAATTTTTTGAAGCAATTGAAGAATTTAAAGGCATGTTGAATCATAACAAGTATATGAATAATTTCGATTACAATAATTCAGTACTGTTACTGAAACAAATTCCATTTTTGCAGAATGGGTTTCTAATTATCAGAAAAGAAAATCAAATTGCTTCACCTGTAGCAGTTTTGCATTATGAAGAATATGATGACATTTCCGGGTTGAAGAAAAACCTTTTAAATACTATCGAACAACTTCAATGTATTGTATTTGAAGGAAATTATTTATCAGATGATTTTTTGTTGGAAAACATCAGAGTCGATTTTGGAAAAACTCAAAAACCTGCTTTATGGGATTATGCAGATGGAGTTGATACAGTGGACTTTTTGCTTGGGCTTTAGGTTTATTTTAAATAGAAATTCCATTATCAGATTAAAAATGATATTAAAAGATATTTAATTTGCTTTTCTTTTAGAATCGGGAACAAGTTTTTATTGAAATTTATTTTCAATAACTTCTAAAAAAGCATTTGCTATAAAAAAATTTGTAGCTATTATTTCTTCACCGAAAATGAAATTTTCGCCACCATTAAAATCAGTTACAATTCCTCCGGCTTCTTTAACAATCAATGCTCCTCCGGCAACATCCCATGAATTCAAACCATATTCGTAAAATCCTTCAAACCTTCCACAAGCAACATAAGCGAGATCAGCAGCTGCTGAGCCGAGCCGGCGAATTCCATGTGTATTGTGCATACAAAAATCAAATACTTCCATATATGATTTCATTCTATCATAATTATGGTATGGAAAACCGGTCGCCATAAGAGATTCTGAAAGATTATTAATTTCAGAAACATAAATACGTTTGCCATTCAAATAGGCTCCGCCGTTTTCCCATGCGTAAAAACATTCATCAAAATTCAATTCATGAACGATACCAATAACAAGATTGTTTTTATTTATCAAAGCAATGCTAATACAAAAACAAGGTAAGCCGTGAATATAATTTGTAGTCCCATCCAGCGGATCTATGATCCAGTTAAAATTATCAGCTGTTATTTCTGCAGTTTTTTCTTCAGTTATAAAACCGGCTTCAGGTAAAATTCTTTTGAGTTCAGCAACAAGCATTTCTTCTGCTTTCCTGTCGACATAAGAAACCAAATCATTATGACCCTTTTTTTCTATTGATGAACTTTTGAAATTTTTTCTTTCATGAAGTATAAATTTACCAACTTCAGAAGTCAATTTTGTAACACTTAAACAAATTTCTTTTAAGTCAATCATGCAGTTGATTTCTTTTTTCTAAAATACATGATTCCGGCACTACCAATTAAAATTAGTATTAATGATATTAATTGTGCCTGCGAAAATTCTAAACCTGCTAAATGATATTTTGAATTTACACGAATACTCTCTACAAGGAATCTTTCAATACCGTTGAATAGCAGGTACCACGAAAATAAAACACCCGGCGTAATAATTTTTTTTCTCATTGACCAGAGGACAAAAAACAAAAGAATACAAGTGACGCTCTCATACAATGGAGTAGGAAAAACTCCTTCCGCAAGTTGGTAGCAATGATGTCCGGTACAGCCTTCAATTGGAATTCCTTCATTAATTACATTATTAGGAAAACGAAAACTCCATACCCAATCAGGCAGAAAATTTAGGATAGAAGGTTTAGGATGGGTATTAACGATACCCCAATCGCCGTCACCGGCAAGCTGACAACCAATTCTTCCTGTTCCATAGGCAAGCATTAATCCGGGTGCTGCAGCATCGCAAAGATGAATAGGAGGTATGTTGTTTTTCTTGCCATACCAAAGAACTGTTAGGGTACCGACTATTAATCCGCCGTACATTGTCAGACCACTGCCGCTGAAAAACATTCCAAATGGATCAGCTGTAAAGTCATCCCAATATTCGAGTAAATGAAATATTTTAGCACCTATTAATCCTCCAATCGCTGCAGCCATGGTAATTTCGGAAAGCATTTGATGAGGATAGATTGTTTGTTCAATCAATTTAGGTTCGGCTAATTTTTCTTTTTCTTTTTCTCTGTATTTCATCCAAACAAAAATTCCGCCTATTAATAAACCGGCTATCCAATTACCTTTTAACGATAAAATAATATGCTGTGGATTTTTGAAAAATTCATCCGTGTTTAAGAATGCATAAATAATTTTAAAGCCAAGTAGAAAGCCAAACAAGCCATTCCAAAAAAGT
>JANLOW010000135.1:0-7913 GCA_031366785.1 Bacteroidota bacterium
AGTCCATAGCCTACTAGTCCAGCGCGTTTTTTTGGATTGTTCGTCATCAATTTCATTTTGGATACTCCGAGGTCTCTTAGAATCTGAGCACCTACGCCGTAATCACGTTCATCGCTTTCAAAACCTAATTCCAGATTTGCCTGAACGGTATCTCTCCCATTCTCCTGTAGTTTATATGCCTGTAATTTATTTAATAGTCCAATGCCTCTTCCCTCCTGATTCATATAAACGATTACTCCTTTCCCTTCTTTTTCAATCATCTCCATGGCTTTATGCAATTGTGGTCCACAATCGCAGCGGCAAGATCCAAAGATATCTCCAGTCAGACAGGAAGAATGAACACGCACTAATACTGCTTCATCTTTTTTCCATTCTCCTTTAACCAATGCAAGATGTTCCTGTCCGGTAGTGACTTGCTTATAAGCATACAGATGAAAGTCACCATAAACGGTAGGGAGATTAACATCAACTTCTCTTTCAATCAGGCTTTCCTTTTGAAGGCGATACGCTATAAGGTCTTCAATAGAAATAATTGAAAGATTTAAATTCTTTGCGATTTTGATTAAGTCGGGTAAGCGTGCCATAGTCCCGTCTTCATTCATGATTTCAACCAATGTACCTGCAGGTTTTGCGCCGGCTAATCGAGCAAGATCTACTGTTGCTTCTGTATGCCCTGCTCGTCTTAATACGCCACCTTTTTTAGCCCGTAGAGGGAAAATATGTCCGGGCCTTCCAAGGTCTTCCGGTTTTATTGCCGGTTCGATTAGAGCACGAATTGTTTTGGATCGGTCGGATGCCGAGATTCCTGTTGTTGTTCCATAGCCAATCAGATCGACAGAGACCGTAAACTGTGTCTCATGCGAAGATGTATTTTGCTTAACCATTAAAGGAAGCAGCAAATCATTGCAACGTTCTTCAGTGAGAGCAACACAAATTAATCCGCGGCCATGAGTAGCCATGAAGTTTACAATTTCAGGAGTTGAATTTTCGGCCGTTGTGATAAAGTCGCCTTCGTTTTCACGGTTAGCGTCATCAACAACAATAATGACCTTGCCATTTTTAAGGTCTTCTATAGCTTGTTCAATTGTATTAAGAGAAATCATACATTTTATTTACACTGCAAAGGTAGTAAAGATTGAAAATTAAAGATTGAAAATTGAAAATTGTGGATTTTGCGAATTGTAATCTAATATTGAATCAATAATTTCTTACAGTTGTAAGAATACATCGTAAAAGAAGCATTGCAACAATGAAAACAGGCTTATCATTGTTAAGAATAAAAACCTAATACAGCATTATGGTTTAACTCAACCCCGTAAGGTTGACCTCAAAAGCCGCCAAACCCCGTAAGGTTTGCGGCTTTTGTTTATTGGCGATGCTTTAACGTTTTTTTGGATTGATTAAAGTAACGATTTATGAATATGAATATCGAATTGGATTTAGGATTAAAGAATTTTGATTAATGAATAGCGATTAACGATTTATGAATAACGATTAACGATTAACGAATTAACAACCCTAAGGCTTAACCGCTTCCTCGATCTTATTCTTTTTCCTCCACCGTGCAAATAGATCACTGAATTTATCAAAGTCTTTTCGATAGAAAAATCCTAATCCCTGGCTATAGGGCGACTGAGAATATTTAATGATATCATCGGCATTAGAACGATTGAAACCTTTTAATTTGAAATGCCCGTCTTCACTTAATTTATATTCCGCATAAAAATCACCGACGACGTTATTATCCAGATATGATTGCTGTCCGAGAAATCCAACTCCGCCTTCAAATGTTAAACGATCGTTCAGAAAAGATTTAGTAAACATAAATCTGAATTCTTCCGGTGTATATGTATCTCTTGCTCGATAATTTACGCTGATATCAATCTCCTTGCTGATTTGTCCAAGCCAATTACTTACCTGATTGCTGAGTAATTCGCTGGCACTGGCTCCTGCTCCTGCTCCCGCATCAATTCTTGCAACTGTCTGGCCTGCACCGGATGAAGGGAAAAACTGATTGAACATGAGAAGTCCAAACATCTGCTTATTTATTTCCTGCTCTGAATTTAATTTAGCTCTGAGTAAACTTTCAACAGTTGGATCAAGGCCAAGAACATTAATTTCATAATTGATGGTAGGATTCATCAGCTTATTGGTGAGTATAAGCCGGCATTCAACCGGTACTCTGCGTTTGTAAGTTGTATCCTGCAAAACATTATAGAGTGTAGAAGTATGCACGACATAGACTGCAGAAAGATCAACGGTTGCTTCATAAGGATCACCTGCCCACGTAATTTTTCCACCCTGATCAATACTAAACTTTTTATTTATTAAATTTTGAAGCGTAAATAAATATTCTCCTTTGTCAATAAAGTATGTACCATACATATTGAAAGCTCCGGAAGTATTTATATCCAATCGAAGGCTTCCGGTACCGGTGCCGGTAATAACGTCGCCAATTTTCTCATCAAAGATAATTTTGATCTCTGCATTTCTATTCATGTCGAGATTCATGTTTAGTTTGATACCTGAAAGGTCGACACGGTTTCGAGTAATTGTCTGGCTGGTATCAACTGATCTGTCAATAAACTTAATAAAGCCATTACTGCTAAGATCTTCAAGAGTATTAAGAGGAATATTTAATTTAGTTCCGCGATCGGGACTCAAAGAAATATCCATATTCATATTTTCGAGTGGTCCGAAAAAATGAGCATATCCACTGGCATTGGCTGTTCCGTAATAAAGTATATTATCTTTTATTGTTGTATTTAACACCTGGAATTTTTTTGCTTGCAGCTCAACATCGAATCGGAAATTTTTAAAGTAATCATGATAAATTTTACCTTTCGCTTTGCCTTCATTATTATTTACATCTACGAGTGTTAAATCATTAATTTCAAATTCATTCTCTTTTACTATTACAGAGCTATTAAAACTATAACGGGTATTCAGATAATTTATAATAAGACTCATTTTATTTAAATCTACAGTACCATTAAATACCGGCTTTTTAATACTCCCGGTTAATTTCAGGTCTGCGGTGACTTTACCATACACATCATTGACAATATCATTGATGTATGGTTCTAATGAATGCAGATAAACATTATTCAAACGAATATTGAAATCCAGATTATTATTTTCTTTTGATATAAAATAATTTCCGGAAATGTCGACTATTTTTGAAACTCCTTTGATAATACTTATGTTTGAAAAAATTACATTTTGATCAATGTTGTATCGGGAAATTATGGATGTATTTCCAATAGTATCTTTATCTATTGAAAGATTCAAGACTTTCAAATCAGCTTCGAGTTGTAATTTATTATAGATATCAGTAAAGAAAATATCACCTCCGATAATTCCTCCAAAAACAGTTTTTTTACCGGAAGAAAGTAATGAATTTAAATGATTAAGATTAAAACCGGTAAAATGCAATGCAGCCCTATCCGTTTCATTTTTTCCTATTTTACCATCAAGTGTAACCGATTCATTACCTTTTGTAAATATATAGGATGAAAGTGTTGTCCCCGTCGAGTCAAATTTTGCCAGATTATTTTTATCAATTTTCCATTCTTCATTTTCTACTATCAATAAAGAACTATCGATTTTGAAATTAAAATTATTCGCAGAAAAGAAATCCAAATTACCGTCTAAACGAAGTCTATTAGACGAAGTGTCAATATCTGCCAGTTTTAGTTTATATTTTATTCGATTATTTTCAGCTTGGGCGGAGAGTTCCGGTTGTAAAATAAAATCTTTTTCATTCCGGCTAATTCTGCTTGCATACGTTTCTACTGTGAGTGTTTTTGATGTTGATGAAACATGAACATCGAAATTATCTATACTGAATTCTTTGTAACGTATCCATGGAGTCATGATCTCTATAGCTACATCATTATTTAAATTATTAAATTGACCGATAAGGGTAGTGTTAGCTGCAAAATGCCACGAAGGAAGAAACATTTCGGTAAAAATGTTCATATTCTTTATTGTAATATCGAATGTAAAATTTTGATTTACTTTTATATCTTTTTTAGGTAAAATTACAGAAGGAAGGTATCGCGGAATAATTTCTTTAAATGCATCTCCAATTTTTGCCAGCTGAAAATCACCCTTCAAATGTGCATCCAGATTATCAGAAAGAATATCGAAATTTCTAATACCATTAATTTTATCTTCCCGAATACTTAGTGAATTAATATGAAATAATTTATTACCGGTCGTGAAATTTGTATTTTCGACATCAATTCCTCCTACAATGTTATCTAAACGATTACCAATGAAATGTGTTCTGATTGTTGTTTGTAAAATAGTTTTATCTTTTGTTTTAAAAAGATTGAGGGTATCAAGTTTTGCAGTTCCAATATTTGTAATAAAATTGAATTCAGGCAACTTCCCTCTGTAATCTATAGTGCCGCTGAAATCTAAATCTACATTTGGTTCTTTAATTATAAGAGAACCATTAAAAAGTTTTTTTGCTATTTTTCCATCAACGTCTATGTTTTGATAATTGTAATTTTTAAATTCAAGTTGTTGAATTTTACCTTTTAGTTCAGCATTTACATTATCAATTCTAAACCCGGATCCTTTTACATTCATATTAAAAGTAACTTTTCCTAGATCATTTAGGCTTGTAATTTTCCCAACATCAAATTGTGTAGCTATTAGATGACCACTATAATCCGAAGTTTTATTTTTAGCATTATATTTTAAATTTAAATCAGAAGTTATTGAACCTATGGCTGTGGAAATATTTCCTAAAGCAACAAAATCAGTAAAGAATCCTGTGAACTTACCTTTGAAAGATACATTTCCCAGGGCTGTCAGATTATTGGGTACTATTAAATGTTGTTTTTCATTGAAAGGTGGTATAGGAAACCATTCTAGATCTTTTTTATTAGTTTTAATCTCAGACGCCGTTATGTCCATATATGTTTCATCAATGTTTGGAAGCCCATGCATTGAAATATTGCCATTAAATTTGGAAATATCGCCCCATTGAATCGTAACATTTTTTCCTTTAAAATTATTTACAGAACCATGAAAATCTCCATCCAATTTTATTGATTTATCAATCCCTCTTAACTCAGGAGCGAAAAATGCTATGTCAGTAAAAGAGACTTTACTATTATTAAAATCTGTTTGCCATTTTATCTGTGTTGTAAATTCATCAAATGAAGCTAAGCTGTCGAAGTTGAATATTAGATTTGTATGAATATCTGTAAACGGTGTTCGAATATTTAGTTTTTTCAATCTGATTTCCCTTGACGATATTTTAGCATCTGTTGAAAATTCATCCAATCTGAAACCACTTTTATCACTCAATGTTAAGGAATGAATTTCAACAAATATGGAATCATTCACAGTTGAAAAATTTCTGAAATCACCGTTTATATTTCTAACATTAAGATGAGAAAAATTAACACCGGAAATCGTAGAGGTATCATCTTCTGTATCATTCCGAAAACTAACATCTTTCAAAACAACATCATTTACTTTTATAGTCCAGGGTTTTCCATGTGATGATGTATCTGTTGAAGAAAAATAATCAGTTATAAAATGCAGATTGTCGTGCTTCTCGCCTTTATGCTGAATTAGATTAAATTGCCCTCTCAATAACGTCAACTTGCCAATAACCAATGAATGATCCTTCGTACTAAAATCGTCAATAGCAATTTTTAGTTCATCGGTATATATTAATGTGTCTCCTTGTTGATCTTCCACATAAAAACCTTCAAGAACTACACTCTTTATAAATCGAATACTAACACCATTTATATGAACATGAGTCTTTAACTCTTCTGAGAAATAAGAAGTTAGGCGTTTCGCTAAAAAAGTCTGAACTGAATCTAAATGAATTGCACCAAACAATAGCCCAATAATCAGCACAAAAATGCCAATCGTCCATAAAAGGATTCGAGCGAGTTTTTTAATAATTTTGGGATTTTAAAATAAACGAAGAGACAATTTTCATACCATGAATGAGACTTTAATACTTGGAATTGAATCATCGTGCGATGAAACTGCAGCAGCAGTACTTAGAGGGTCGTGTGAATTGTCAAATGTCATAGCGGATCAGAGTCTGATACATAGGTATTATGGCGGCGTGGTTCCGGAGCTTGCTTCTAGAGCCCATCAGCAAAAAATAATTCCTGTGGTTGAAGAAGCTCTGCGACAGGCAAATATAACTAAAAACGAGCTTCATGCTATAGCTTTTACAAGAGGCCCCGGTTTAATGGGTTCTTTATTAGTCGGCGTCTCCTTTGCAAAAGCTTTTGCAATGGGTTTGTCGATACCAATAATTGATGTAAATCATATGCAAGGCCATGTTCTTGCTCATTTCATAAGAAAGAAAAATGAGAATAAGCCTCTTCCCTCTTTTCCATTTCTTTGCCTAATCGTATCGGGTGGACATACACAAATTGTAAAGGTGGATGATTATTTAACGATGACAATTATTGGTCAAACGAGAGATGATGCTGCCGGAGAAGCCTTTGATAAATCGGCAAAGATTTTAGGAATTCCTTATCCCGGAGGACCATTAATTGATCAAATGTCTAAAACAGGCAATCCAAATAAATTTCTTTTCCCTACTCCTAATGTTGACGGACTCGATTTTAGTTTTTCAGGATTGAAGACAGCCATTTTATATTTTATCCGAGATGAAATAAAAAAAGATGAGAATTTTATTCAGAAAAATATGGCTGATATCTGTGCATCGATTCAACACAGTATTGTTTCCATACTTATAAGGAAATTACGAATGGCAATTAAAATTACAGGCATCCATGAAATTGCTATAGCAGGAGGCGTAAGTGCAAACAGTGCTTTGCGCCAATCAATTATTACACTTGCAGAAACTGATGGATGCAGGGTTTATATTCCTCCATTTGAATACTCCACCGATAATGCAGCTATGATTGCTATTACAGGTTATTATAAATTTCAGAAAGGGCTGTTTGCTGATCAGGATATCGTTCCTTTAGCCAGAATGCCTTTTTAAATTTATTTTATTCCGGAATGATTTGATTGGAATATAATTGCTGATAATAATAATCCCCACTCATCAGCAATCAATTCAAATTAAAATTTACCGGTAAATTATATTGGACACTCACCCTCCTGCCATTTATTTTCTCAGGAACCCAATTTGGTATTTTATTTATTAAACGCATTACTACCTCATCAATTCCATATCCAAGTCCTCTTAATATTTTAGCATCTACTACATTTCCTTCAGTAAAGAGATTAAAATTAAAATCCATCTAAGTTTTTTTATAATCAAAATTTTTATGGAGAAAACACAATTACCAAATCTGCACTCTCACTGAATCTGCTCTCCACATTTTATCACCTTCTTTTATTCCGAAAGCTTCATAAAATTCAGGCACGTTGCTTAATGGTCCGTTAACACGTAGAAAATTCGGCGCATGGACATCGGTCATTATCTGCATAGCGAGCGTTTTGTCACGCGCATGTCCTAGCCAGCTAAGAGCATAACCCAGAAAATATCTTTGAACAGGTGTTAGTCCATCTATCTTAACACCTTTTTTATATTGTTCTGTTTTCTTAAACGCATCAAGACCGATTACAACTCCACCTAAATCGGCAATGTTTTCACCGAGTGAAGCTTTGCCATTTACATGCAGACTGTCGAGTAAAACATAATTACTGAATTGCACTTCAAGCAAATTAGCACGTTTAGTAAAGTTAATGGAATCCTGAGGTAACCACCAATTGGTAAGATTTCCAAATGCATCAAATTGCCGGCCCGCATCGTCAAAACCATGGGTCAGCTCATGACCAATAGTACTTGCAGCTGCATAGCCATATATAATTGCATCATCAGCAAGAGAATCCTGAAGTCCCGGAATTAGAAATTGTGCTGCAGGCAATACAATTTCATTATTCGA
>JANLOW010000156.1:0-14914 GCA_031366785.1 Bacteroidota bacterium
CTCATTTCGATTTTTTAAGTTTCTGCTCCAACGTATTATTGCCTACAACATAAGCATAAATGGATGCAGGCACAAAATTTAATTGTACACCTCTTAGTTCTCTTGTTCCTTCTATATCAATGGTTGTAATTAATGCAGAGTTCAATTTGTTGTTTTCGCAAAATAGTAACAGACTTTTCAATTCACCAGGTTCTTCGTAATATCGATTGCTCCATTTTATTTCCAAAGCCCATAGAGGTTTTAATTTCTTCTCGTCTAATCCTACCATATCCACTTCACTATTATTCCATCTCGCATAAAATGGTGTAAACCATTCACGATGCATCCACTGAGAGTAAATCGCAGTTTCTACTATATTTCCAATAGCTTCATCAGTAGGAAGCAAAGGCGAGAACAAAGCACTTCTTAAACTTGGGTTTGTTAAATAGATTTTATAAAAATTTGCTCGTTTAAATTTTTTGGAATTGTCATCGATGCGGTGTACAATACGAATTAAAAAAGCTGCTTCTAAATACTCCAAATACTTTTTAAGTAAATATTTTTCTACTCCTGATGCCTGACTTAAAGATTCTAAGGAAACTTCATTGCCACTGTGATAAGCCAACGTGGTAAACAATGAGTTCAACTCCTGCACATCCTGAATACCGTATAAACTCGGCAAATCACGAAGCAAAACTTTGTCTACAATATCGCTTCGAATATACCTTCCCGGATTGGCTTGTATTTTTTCAGAAAAAATAACCTCGGGGTAGCCTCCAAAGTTAATATAATCTAAAAAGTGTCGATTTAGTTCTTTGATATTAATGGTACTAAAAAAACGAGTTGCGCTTCCTTTCCATTCCATTTTAGATGGTAAAATTAAATGGTTCAATCCTTTTAAGGAAATGTATTCATTAAAAGTTAATGGAGGCAACATAAAATCGGTAAATCTTCCTGCACCACTTTCGTTACTCGCCAATTTGAGAGCAGCCGCCGCCGAGCCAGATACCACAAACTTTGTTTTCGGAAAACTATCAACTAAAACTTTTAAATGTACTTCCCAATCTTTGAGGTATTGTATTTCATCAAAAAACACAAACCAACCTTTAGGATCGTTTTCAGCAGTGGCTTTGCGCGCATAATTAAAAAGTTGCTCTAAATGAATGTTGTTGTAGATTGGGTTTTCAATATTGATGAAGCAGATTTTTTTGGGACTAATGCCTGAATTAAGTAAATGCTGAATAGTGTGATTCATCATTACTGTTTTGCCCACCCTTCGGGGACCCATTAACACCACAGCCCTGTTAACCGAAACATCTTCTACCAATGGGTAAAACAAATCAAAGTATAACCTTCTTGGTTTTTCATTGTATTCATCTTCGGTTTTGCCGGTGGTCCACCAAGGGTTTTCAAACCTAAGGCGGTCTGCAATTAGCTGCTCCGAAAACGGATTTAAGTGCTTTCTTTTTACCATATTTTATAAATATACAAATATAAGACAAATATACTTAGTTTATTTGTATAAATATCTAATTTTAGCAAAATATACAACTATTTAATTTCTTATTTCTTTTCAGTATGCTTTCTTTGAATTTGAACATACTTCCCTCGTCATTCTTTAAAAGACTTTGCCTAATTGCTTCCCATTGTTGTTATTATTTTTACTTTTTTAACAGTATAGGCTCCATCTCTTTCTTTATCAATATGTCCACCGGTATAACCACAAATTCCCATGCGAGGAGAATTTACAACAGGCATTTTTGCGTAATCATTGAAATCTTCACATTCCTCTTCGTGTTTAACCGAACAACTTTCGCAATAAAAATTCCAATCACAAACTGTACAAATATTTGCTGCAGGTTGTTTTTTGCATTTAGTACAAATTAGTTTTAAAGGTTCGTTTCTCGACAGTAAAACTATATCCTCTTTAAGTTTAAGTTCGTAATTTTTTATTCCCTTAAGAAATATTCTTGTAGTATCGCCATAATCATAATCATGGTATATTTTCACCCTGGTTTCAAATACATCAGAAACTTTATGGGTGACTTTTATTTTATAATCCTGATGACCGAAATTACTCAGGTGTCCGCAGCAGTCTAACCAAATATCTTGAAGAAATTTGTCAATTCTTTTCATTGTACAATTGCCTCTCACCATTAATTGTAAAAACATAACGCCTGATTCAACAACGATATGACAAAACGCTTCAGTACTTTTGACAACATCTTCTTTTTGCATTTTTATCAAATGTAAATCTAAATGTTTTCTAATTTCCTTTTGCGAAAATGTCTGATTACAGAACAAACATTTTCCTTCTGATTTTAATTCTTTTTCCATGCTATTAAAATTCTATTACTTTTCGTTCAATCACATTTTTCAAAATACTCTGTCGGAAGATTTCTGTCTATTTAAAACTATTGCAAATGAATATTTTTTAAAAAATCAAATTTCATTCTTTTAAATATATTACCACAATTAGTTATTTGTATTTCCGAATGGTACTAATCTACAATTTTAAACTTAAATTTTAACCAAAACTTATTTATGGTTCGGAATATGATTTCCATTAATTTCTTGTCATTATTTAACAAAACGATATTTAGATTGCTATACTAAACAAAAATCTCAAAATCAACACTAATTGATAAACCTGATGAATATACAATACTTATAGGGATTTAAAAGTATATTTTTCTCGACAAATTTTCAAAATAGATTTTCCAATCCATCAGAAAAAAAACGAGAAAAACCAAATTCATTCAAATACAAATTACATTAGTTTAAATTAAAATAAATAAATTTATAGCAATGCAAATTAATGCACATTCAATCCAAATTAATTTGGATTATTTTGCTTTAACATAGATTAATTTTTTATCGGAATAAAAAAAACGAATTGCGAATTGCCGAAAATGATAGATAGTCGTTAGAATATCTTAAAAAGCTATTTTAAAATAGAATATGAAATAGCAAGAAAAAAAGTTCACGCTGTCACCGGCAATGCTTTAAATCGTTTCCGCCGCAATCAGAGATAAATGCCTGTGGACACTATTAACTTGAAACTTTCTGCAAGAAACGAACTGACGAAGAAAAAAAGTGAACTCACACTAAAATGTGATTCAATAAGTCTATCTTTTCCATTCTTCATTAATTTTCAACAAAATCACATTATATTGTGATTTTGATTGCTTAATTGAAAAATAAAAACTACTTTTACCCCATAAATCACACTAAAATGTTAGTCAAGCAACTTGGGGAAACCATAAAACACAGAAGAAAGGAGTTGAGCATAACTCAACCACACTTAGCTGAATTGGCAAAAGTGAGCACCAATACTTTGTATAAATTGGAACGAGGACAGGGAAATCCATCATTAGATGTGTTGAACAAATTAGCAGAAGTATTGGGATTGGAATTGACACTTGAAGTGAAACTGAAACATTGAATAAATGAGAGCAATGGAAATATACCGTAACGGAACTTTAGCCGGAACGCTGACAGAAGAAAATCGTACGCATTTTGTGTTCAGGTATGACGATAATTATTTTAGTGATGCAAGCAAACCAGCTATCAGTTTAACGCTTCCAAAAACTCAAAAAGAATACAGCAGCGAATTTTTATTTCCATTTTTTTTTAATATGTTAAGTGAAGGAGTAAACAGAAAATTGCAAAGCACACAATTGAGAATTGATGAAGAAGATAATTTCGGTTTGCTAATGGCAACAGCCCAACATGACACCATAGGAGCAGTAACCGTAAAACCAATAGCAGCAAAATGAACTTAGATGAATTGAAATATTGTCCGGGAACTTTGGCTGAAGGTTTTACCACCTACAGTCCGAGTTGCCTGCGGAATTTGTTTAATGGCAAAAAAGTAAGCCATGTTTTACCTTATGAACAGCCACAGCAAAGTGAAGAAGTTGCAGAGAAATTTATGGAAAACCGCAAACGCATATCCATATCCGGTGTGCAGGAAAAATTAAGTTTTCTACTTGAAAAAAAATTGCTGCGATTGACAAACGAAGGAGAAAAAGGAACTTACATACTCAAACCTATACCAAGAGATTTAAAGAAAGTTGACCAGGTTCCGGCAAACGAACACCTGACCATGCAAATAGCTAAACAGGTTTATGGATTAAACACAGCTGAATGTGCAATTATATTTTTTAAGAATGGTTCGCCTGCATACATCACCAAACGATTTGATGTAAAAGAAGAAGGCGGAAAGTGGGGCAAGGAAGATTTTGCAACGCTGGCAGGAAAAACAAAAGATAATGCCGGTGCCAATTTCAAATATGAATATAGCTATGAGGAAGCTGGAATGCTGATACAAAAATATGTTCCTGCCTGGAGAGTGGAAATAGAAAAATATTTTTCATTGGTGGTGTTCAACTTCTTATTCTCAAATGGTGATGCACACTTGAAAAACTTCTCTTTGCTTGAATCGTCCAAAGGTGATTATTTGCTTAGCCCTGCTTATGATTTGGTAAATACAAAGTTGCATGTGGACGATTCTGATTTTGCTTTGGACAAAGGCTTATTTGCTGATGGTTTTAAAAGTGAGGAATACAAAAAAAACGGACACCCTTGTAAGAGCGACTTTATAGAATTTGCCAGACGGATAGGAGTTACTGAAAGCAGAGTTGAGAAATTGATGAATCCATTTTTAGAAAAGCAACCCTTCATGGAAACATTAGTGAGCCGTTCTTTTTTGAGTGATGCAAACAAGAGAGGGTATTTGCTGATGTATAATACGAAAAGAAATTATCTGACATGACAAGAAGTTATTATTCTAACGCTTTTACCGACTTCTAACAAGACGATGACACGAAAATTTTTTGACAACTACGTTTAAAACATAGCCATACACATGAGGACTTACAGAAGAACGCCTACTAAAATTTAGTTCAATATAGATTTTCAGATGTTTTTTAGATTAACATTTACCTTCACAATAATCATTGTACATCATGATTATGGATGCTGAAAAATTATATACATTATATATTTTGAAATGTGGAAATGAACAGTTCTACATAGGTATAACTTCCAATCTAACCAAAAGATTAAATTCTCATATGTTGCTTAATGATGATTATTCAAAGTTGACTAAACAATGGACAAAATATAGACAACCAGTTGAATTAGTTTTCCAATTGGATGAAATTGAAAATGCTGCGATAGTAAGAAGATTAGAGAAGTACTTAAAAGTTTGGACTCGTAGCCAAAAGGAACAACTTATTAATGGCGACATAAAAAGAAATGAATTATTAAAATTGCATTTTATTAAAATCAAAAATAATCTATTAGATAAATGAACATGATTTTAGGCGTTCTTTCAATCCTTTTATGAACTCATATTTATCCTAATAATGTCCTTAAAATTTTATAACAGACTATTAGTTTTAATCGCTAAATGTATGCAAATTGTATGCAAATGAAAAAGGCTTACAGAGTTAAAACTCAGCAAGCCTTTGATAATCAAGTGGGAACAACAGGGTTCGAACCTGTGACCCTCTGCTTGTAAGGCAGATGCTCTGAACCAGCTGAGCTATGCTCCCTTTTTTAAGGAGCGCAAAGATAACTGATTTTTATAAGCAACAAAATATCATTTAGAATTATAATTATTTACTCAAACCTAAATCACCCTTTTCAGCTGCCTTTTTTAATTTCTTATTAGCGAAAATTGCAACGTCTACTCTTCTGTTTTGTTGTTTTCCTTCTGAAGTAGAATTATCGTTAATAGGTTGTGTTTCTCCATAGCCATTCGTTGATATTCTGATACCTGCGACCCCATACGATTTCAGGAACCTCGAAACTGAAGAAGCACGCTCTTCAGATAATGTCTGGTTATGGACAGATGAACCTGTATTATCAGTATGTCCTTCGACTAATATGTTAGTATCATTATATTTTTGCAATATCTTTGACAAATCGCTAAGATTTTCTTTGCTTGCTTCATTTAGCTGATAGGAATCAGTAGAAAAAAGTATTCCTGAGTCAAACGTTATTTTAATTCCTTCCCCGACTCGTTCCACCTTAGAATTCTTTAAATCTCTTTGAAGTTCCTCTGCTTGTTTATCCATATAATTACCAATTAGTGCACCGGTAGCCCCGCCAACGGCAGCTCCAATAATGGCTCCAACAATTGTATTATTACTTTTGCTGCCTACTGCTGCCCCTATCCCAGCGCCTGCACCTGCGCCGATAGCACCACCACGTTGAGCACGATTCCAATTACACGATGTAATAACTAAAAGTAAGTTAATCAGAATGATTAATATTGAAATATATAAATGCTTTGTTTTCATTTAAATGCTATTCAAATTTCTTTAAAGATAATAAAATTACTTGCAACTTAGTCTTAATATTATTTAACTTCATTTATACCTATAAAAGAAATAAATTTATTTTATTCTTTATCCAATTTATACCACATCCCTTTTTTCAAGAAACTGTAATACAAACCTAAAACACCCCTCATCTTCACCAATAAATTCAAGAGGAGAAATTCCTTTGCGAATAAATTAATTTTTCAGTATAAGAAATACAGTCGTTGTGCAGTTAAAATCGGCGGCACATGCTATGGTTGTTGTTTTCGATTTACGATCTAATTGATCGTGCAGTTCTGTATTTTGATTTTTATGGTTACCTCAATAAACTATTATTCTGCAAAATCAAAGATAGTATTTAGCCCCAGTGTTACGGGCAGCTTGCTCCAGGTTGCGATGGAATTGCGATGGTGTACTGCAATATAATAAGTGCTACCAAAAACAGAATAAGGAAAATGTGCACTGGCTGATCCATCACTGTGCAGCAATACAGTTGTGCTTTGCACAACCAATGAAGGAGTAAACTGATCATGTAACTCTACAATTATTGAGTCGCTTGCTGTGGGATCGCTGCTAAGTCCTATGTTATATAAAGTGGGCGTCATCGTATGGCCCGATATATATAATCCTTGCACGAGAACAACAAGCCTGAGCACCGTGCACGAATCAGTAGTAACAGTAGTTGCAGTTCTGTCTGTGCTTAAACAGCCAGCAGCGCTCACTGCTTCTGCAAAGTAATCAACAGCTCCCAGGACAGAAGAGCTGAATGGAATATCTGAACCGCTTATTGAATTACCGATGATTGTTCCGTCAATTGCAACAGTATACCAGTTGATGGTATTGGCAATAGGGGCACTCAGGTTAGAAAATATTGTTGTGCCTGCACCCCACAATCCATCCGATGTAAACATGCATAATGAAAAGGTTTCTCCTGCTATAATTGGAATGACACACGTGCCGCTTTGTATGTTAGCTCCTCCGGTATTGAAACCCGGGAGTAATATGTTTACACCATTTATTATTAATTGCGGATAATCATACATCGCTCCATCCGTTGTGGAATAAATCCAGGTAAACTTAATTACGCCGCTCACAGGAATAATTCCTCTTTTGAAAAATGTACTACCTGATGAACTGCTATTGCCTGATGTAATGGAAACCGATGAAGGAGCTGCGCCGATATTAATAATTCCTCCCGGACCAATAACAGGAATCCAGTTTGTCACATCATAAAATCCTGTGAAACCAAATTCATTGCCTGTTGCTGTTGCATTCAAATTGCTGCTTTCACCAATACAAACGGATGCTGGAGTTGCAGTAACCAACTGCGGCGCTGCAGGAGCGGGGTTTACCGATACAGTAACACTGCCGCATCCTGACGACCAGCAATTGACTGCACTGTTATAACCCCTGATGTAATAAGTACCTGATTCTGTTGCTCCATACTTTGGACCAAAACCTAATGCAGTACTTGTGCCGCACGAAGTTCCCTGCCAGTACCATGTTTGTCCGGCGATAGGGGTACCTGTACGCGTAAGTGTTACATTTTCACAATGTGGAGAATTGCTGACAGGATCTGGGGGATCAGAACATATTCCGCAGTTAATATAAAATGTGTGAGTGCCGACTGTATTGTCCTCATCATCCAGCAAGATATAATAAGTATTTCCGGCAATCCAATTCATGGAACCATACTGACCGGGATAATAAACATCAGCAATACAATTCCATATGCCGGCTGAACAGGAAGATCTCCATTGATAATCGATATAACCGCTTGCCGCTGTTACCTGTATGCTATAGGTGCCTGTAGCGGGTGCTACATAGCTGTAAATTTTTTCTATTCCCACTGTTAGAAATCCGCAACCATTGCTAGTGACTGCATTCCATATACCACCGCTGCCGCCGGTATAGGTTTGTGAATTAGCAGAGCCGCAACCTGTAATTGATATTACATTTAAACAGGGATCAACAGGAGGACAATTTATATAAAAGCTATGAGAGCCTGTTAACTGATTAACTCCATCAAGCAGTATGTAATAAGTGGTACCCGCCGTCCAGGCCATAGAGCCGTATTGTCCAGGAGATACGACTAAGGCGCCACAAGTCCATCCTGGTAATGAGCAGGAGGAAGATTTCCATTGATAACTAACTAAAATACCTGAAGAAGCAATTGTCTGAAAGCTGTATGTACCGGTGACAGGTGCAATGAAGCTATAAATCTTTTCAATTCCGTTTCCACCCCACCCACAAGAATTAACAGCAGCAGTATACCATGTACTGCTAAGCCCGCCTGTATAAGTTTGAGTATAACCTGAGCCACAACCCCCAATAGCTGTAATGTTTGCACATGGATCCGGGCCATTAATATAAAACCTGTGATTACCGTTGACATTGTCCTCATCATCAAGTAGTATATAATAAGTCGTTCCGGCAGACCATGCAAAGTTTCCATACTGCCCGGAAGTGTTCGTCCGTGCAATGCAGCTCCATCCTGTTTCAGAACAGGAAGAAGATTTTAATTGATAATCTACCCATCCACTGGCAGAGGTTACCTGCAGACTGTAGTTCCCTGTGATGGGTGCCACGAACCTATATATATTTTCTCTTCCCGGTACAGGTACCCCACAGGAATTGTTGTTACTTGTATTCCATTCACCAATACCACCGCCGGAGTATGTTTTTTGATAAAAGGAACCATAGCCTTCGATGTCAGTTATATTTGCGGCTGCACATGGTTGTGGACAATCAATGTAAAAAACATGTGAGCCTGCGATATTATCTTCATCATCCAGCAATATATAATAAGTTATCCCTGCAGTCCACGACAAAGCACCCCACTGACCGGTTGAAGAAAGATCCTGGATGCAGTTCCATCCTGCAGGAGAGCAGGAAGAAGCCTGCCACTGGTAATCAACCCAGCCGTTTGCTACTGTAACGCGGATACGATAAGTGCCGGTGAGCGGTGCAATAAAACTATATATATGTTCTTTTCCCGGCGAAGGAAGGCCGCAGACATTGACCGTGCTTGTGTTCCATACACCGCTTTGACCGCCGCTGAAGGTTTGTGGATACGCTGCGCCACAGCCACCGATTGTTGTTATCTCTGAGCAAGGGTTAAAAGGCGGACAGTTTATATAAAAAGTATGGGCGCCTGCAATTGCATCTTCATCATCCAGCAATATATAATAAGTTACTCCTGCAGTCCAGGTCATGCTACCATATTGGCCCGGGGAAGAAATATCGGAAATGCAGGACCATCCATTGACAGAACAAGTAGCAGGCTGCCACTGGTAATCCACCCAGCCGCTGGCTGCAGTCACCTGGATGCTATAGGTTCCGGTATAAGGCGCCGTGAAGCTATATATATGTTCTGCTCCCGGTGATGTATATCCGCATGGATTATTAATAGCAGAATTCCATAAACCACCGCTACCTCCATTGTAAGTTTGCGCAAATGCAGAACCACATCCTGTAAAAGGAGTTATACTCAGACAAGGATCGGTTGGCGGACAGTTTATATAAAAGTTATGTGTGCCTGCTATATTATCTTCGTCATCAAGTAATATATAATAACTGACACCTGCAGTCATTGACAGTGTACCGTATTGTCCCAGTGAAGAAACGCGGGAAATACAAACCCATCCGAAAGGTGAGCACGAAGCAGATTTCCAGCAATAATCTACAAACCCGCTGGCTGATGTAACCTGGATGCTGTAAGTCCCTGTAACAGGAGCAACAAAGCGATACACATTTTCTGACCCTGGCGTGCCATGTCCGCATGAACCTGTATTCCATGAGCCGGAACCACCGCCTGTGAAAGTCTGTAAGCTTCCGGAACCGCAATTGACAGTTGTAACAGAAGAACATGGACTGGGTGGTGGACAATTAATCTGGAAGTCTGCATTAGAAATATCGAAGAATACATTTCCAACTGCTTCCACCTTTACTCTTGCATTAATTATATTGGCAGGCCACGGAACTGTGATAACTTCTGAGCCGTCATTGGGTACATTGTATGCAAGCTCAGTGGGAAAGGTAAGCCCGCCATCAATCGAAAGAAGAATGTTGACTGTGGGACAATTTACTGGGGGCGCATTTGTATTTGCTACATCCCATGTAACAGTTTGCGTGCTTCCAACACACCATAGCACATTGGTATTGGGAGATGTAATTTTAAACTCACCGCCGGCAGACGTTACATTCATCCACATGGATGCCCAATTAACACCACCTCCACCGGGATGATTATCTCTTGCTGTAAGACGGAAACTCATCCTTCGTGAATAGCCTGGAAGAATTTCGCCCACTGTATGTGTATTATTTAAAATATCAGAAAGTTTTGGGAATGTTCGTGAAGGAGTGCTTTCAGGAGGAAAAGATCTGAACAACGGTGCATTTCCCACTGGAACATCGGGCGGGCCGAATGGTCCGAGGTCGTATTGCTCCCATGAATAGGTAACAGGGTCTCCGTTTGGATCACTCCCGGTACCAAGAAGTGTGAATGGTGTATTGATTGGAATTGTATACCCGTTGGTTCCTGCACTTACAACTGGAGGATCATTTCCGGTAGCTGTGATTACGGCACAGGTATTACCGGCACCTGCCACTGTATAATCTGTAATTGCTTCATAGCTGTTTGCATGAAAGAACGGATCCCTGTATCCTTGAGTATTATCCGGTGCGCAATTGGATGCATATGACATGATGGTAGTTCCGGCTCCCGGTTCATATGCAGTTCCTGGAGAATATTGCGCAATAATACTGCAGCTGCCACTCATGCTGTTAAACGTATGAAAAGCGCTAAACTGATGACCCATTTCATGAGCAACGAGTAATACACCGTCACCGGAAAAACCGGAACATGCCTGACCTTTGCCGAACGACTGACAAACCCGACCGATAGCTGCGCCTCCGATGTTAATACCAAGAAAGAGATGTCCGATATCATAGTTTGCATTGCCGATATAAAAATTTAGAGCTCCTTCTGCCTGAGGGCAGATAAGAATTGCACGCCCATAGGAAATATCATAAGGATCAGTAACACTATCTGTAAAAATTACATCGTCTTCATTGGCAACAAGCACAAGGCGTATGGCAAGTTCTCTTTCATAAATCGCATCCACCTGGTTAATGGTACTGACGATTGCAGCAAGTGCAGAGGCAACCGTTCCTCCATTCAAGGCAGTGTATTGGGCAGTTGCGCCAACAGCCAAACGATAAGTTCGCAGTTCTGTTCCTATTGGCCGCATCAAACTATTTCCATGTACAATGTTTTTAGCTTGCTGCTCCATTCCTTCCTCACAATATTTGTCTGCAGAAGGCAGGTCTTGCTTATTATATATAATGTAATCACTGACATTAGCATTGCTGTAAGGTTCAATGAAAATAGTTTGTTCGTTTTTTATGATCATGGCATGCAAGCCATTCATTGTGCAGTCAAAGCGAACGGTTGCTGATGGGTCTTCGATGCCTTGTCCCATATATGTTTTTATTTCAGGATACCGTTGCGCTAACTCCGGCGCCATGATTGGTGATTCAAAAATGGAAAAATGTTCTACAGTGCCATCAGCCAATGGTAATGATATAATAACATCCGATTTTTTTCCCTGCTGTTCCATGGGTGCCAGTAAGAGGATGTTTTTCAATTCAACATTATCGACAGACAGTGTACGATATTGTTTAGGGATAGCATTCCGGCTGCCGCCTTCTATTTTCGCTTCTGCTTTATCATTCCATATCATCTTTTCATTTTGTGAAAAAGCAACTGTACTTATAGCTGCTGAAAATAAAAAGGTGAAATAAAATTGAATAGAAAAGTGAGAACTTGTTTGAGTATTCATTATTTTAAAATTAGAAGAATAAATTTTCCCTATTTCAAAAAACTCATTGTCTCTTACATTAACGATGACAAGCCATGCACAAATAATGTTATCGTTTATAGAATGTCGATGTAATAGGTGGTTTTTGTTCCGACTTCTTTTGAAAGATAATACAAAAAAGGGAAATTCCAATTGCACTATAAAGTAATTCTTCGGGTTCTTTACGACCAGATCGAACAATTATATAAGTAACCTACTCCTATTATGAGCAAATTCAACATTTTTTAGTATGTTCAGGGGAATTTGTTAGCCTCTGGGAAACTTGAAAATTAGTAACCAAATTCTTCACAGCGGTTAAAAATGTTATACTAAATCCCCCTTTAAAATATTCATTTTATACTTCACATTTCTCTTCTCAAGATACTCTAAAACAAACCTAAAACACTCCTCATCCTCACCAATATATTCCGGTGGGGAAATTCCTTTACGAATAAATTTATTTTCAAGAACAAGATGTGCAGAAGCTGTACATGTAAAACCGGTCGTTCGTGCCATGGATGTAGTTTTAGTCTCCCGGTCAAATTTATCATGGAGATTATAAATGAATGTTACCGGTAAATCGTTTTCGTGGCCTTCAATGGTTACACGCATGACTGTAAAGTCTTCGTCTCCTTCAATCATTTTCCATTTCGGGAAAAGAAGTTTTGTCATTAAATCCAATGGTGAAATTTCTAGTCCTTTTACATTTATCTTTTCTTTATTGAAAAGACCTGTCTCCCGAAATATTCGCATCAACTCTGCATGTCCGGAATAGCGCAACGTTTTCTCTTTCATATTTGGAACATGAGAAAATGTAGAAATCAATGATCGTAAACCATCCGAATTGAATGATTCAAGTTTCCCAACGCCTTCAAATTCTTCTTCGACCACATCCGATAATGCATCACGGACAATTAAATTTTTATTCTCAACAAATCTGGCAGGCCGCGTGTATTCTTCAATTACATCGATGGGTGAAAAAACTGCTTTGTAATCAAATGGCCATTCTTTTTTTTGTGGTAATCCCCCTACCAGACATTCATACTTATTAATTTTCATTCGTTTATTGTGATATCCGGCAATTATATTACACATGCCGGGAGCTACTCCGCAATCAACGACGGCTGTTACATTATGTTTTTTTGCCAGGGCATCAAGTTCCAGAGCCTCTTCAGGAAAAAAAGAAATGTCGACAACATTTTTCCCGCTTTCAATAATCGTCTTAAGTGTTTCAAATCCCATAAAGCCGGGAACAGCACCTATTACCAGATCGTATGGAGAAATCTGCTTTTTTAAATCTTCCTTTTTTGAAAAATCACAAGTTGCAATTTGAACATTGTGATTTTTTGCTATTACTTCTAATGCAGGTTTATTAATATCGGCTATTGTAACATCATAATCTTTACAAAGGTCTGCTGCCATTACTTTCCCGACTAAACCCGAGCCAAGTACTATTATTTTTTTCATAAAGTAATATCTGTATTTATTTTTAATGTAATGATAGATTGAAAATAATTTTAAAATTTCTTTTCAATACACAATTTTATCCGTGAAAACCGGTCTAATCAATATCATCCGTGTTCCATTTTTCCCATAAATAATTTATTTCCTACTAAATCCTTAACAATTCTGATCAAAAATATGCGAAATTCTCTTTATTCAACTAATTAACTAACCTTAACTATGCCTCTATTCAAAATTTAAATTACATTTGTTTCACTCAGAAAAAAAAATGCAGAATTTCAAAAAATATATAGCCACTTTTCTTTTGCTTGCTCTGGCTATTTTTATCACGCCGCATGAGTTACTGCATGAATTAGTTGACCATACGGATGATTGTGATATACATGCATGTCAATCAGATGGTGATGTTTTAAGTTTTATTCATCAGCATTGCGATGTGCTTCAGTTAGCTTCTCCACCTCTGCATTATTCTCTCCATAATTTTTCTTTTTCAATAACTCAGCTGTCAACGATTCTATATTTTTCAGGAATTGAAAATTATTATTTTTCTACCTCTGCAATTCTCTTTTTAAGAGGCCCTCCCCGTTTTGTTTAATTAAATAAGTTTATTCTTTTCTCCGGAATTTCTCATATTGAATTTTCCGGCTTCGATTTTTTTAATTTATTAAAACAAAAGGGTATGAAAAAAATATTTCTGCTCGTACTGTATTCGATTTCAATAATACCGGCTTATTCACAAACCGACAGTACAGCTTCTGATTCATTGCTTCTGCTACAAATTCAAAACCAGCTTAAAATTCCTGAGCTAACCAATACGATTCCTTCGAGAGGTTCCGTTTCTGCAAATCCCGACATAAGTGTAATCGGAGATTTTAGAACAAATTATCAAAGTAATTATTCCCGTCATTTCAATGCAAACCTGAATGAAACCGAAATCTCGTTTCAATCGGTAGTTGATCCGTATGTTCGTGCTGATTTTTTTGTCTCCTTAAGCCGCGATCAGGAAACAGGAACTTTTGATGCTGGAATAGAAGAAGGTTACCTTACTACTCTTTCTTTGCCTGCACATTTGCAATTGAAAGCCGGAAAGTTCAAGCAAATGCTTGGGCGTATAAATTTTCTCCATCCGCATGCTTTACCATTTATTGACATGCCGAATGCTTTTGTAAGATTCTTCGGCGAAGAAGGAATGAATGATGCCGGTTTGCAGCTTAGCTGGTTACTTCCCAATCGTGCTTTTTTTCAGGAACTGACAGTAGAACTTACCGATGGCCCCCA
>JANLOW010000325.1:0-17920 GCA_031366785.1 Bacteroidota bacterium
ACCAATTCAATCCACGGAAATTGACTTAGTATTTGACTGCATTGTGTGGGAATCAAACACACTCGTTTATCATGCGGCACCTTACCTTCGCGAAGTATAGCAATCTTTAATTTTTTCATTGGAGGCGAAGATAATATTTAGGATTGAGAAAGGAAAAGGAGTATCGGGTATTGAGTATCGGGTATCGAGAATTGGGTTTATGATTTGGGGTATTGATAAATAGTGATTGTTTGAGGCTGTTGTTTTAAAAAAAGGTATTGTCGGGTTTATAAATCAATTGTAACTTGCTCATTCATTTTCTATATTCAAATTCTCAAATTCAAGATGAAAATATTAATCTCCCTGCTTTTTATACTTTTTCATATTAATACTATTCATGCACAAGACACACTCAAGGTCGAGGAAGTCAAAAAAGGGTTCAGTAAAGGGTATCAGAATGGTTTTTCTGCAAAAATTCCTAATGCAAAATTGAAAGAAGTAGTTTCTGATTGGAAAAAATATATTCATCAAAAAAATAAAGTAAGCATTAAAGAAATCGATGGAGAATATTTTCTTGCTAAAACCATAATTCCGGAGTTATCGACTGATTCATTAATGATTTATTCGTTATTTATTCCTAATCCAACCGACGTTGAAATTATTTCATTTGTAAGCAGCGATGATATAAATTTTTATTCATTTTCTTCAAACTCAACGTTAAGTCTGAGTATCAGTGAATTTATAAGAAACTTTGCAGCCAATGAATATAGAAATGTTGTTAAAGATGAATTATCTGACGAGCAAAAAAAATTAAAAAAACTTGAAGAAGATCTTCAGGGTTTAGAAAATGAGAATGTAAGGTTTGAAAAAAAAATAAAATCTAATGAAAGAGCCAATGACAGAACCAAAGATGAAATAAAATCAAATTTACAGCTGCAAGATTTAAAATCAGAGTCTATTCTTCAACAACAAAAAATATTAGCAACTTACCTGACGCAATCTGAACAAAAAAGTAATGAAGAAAAAAAATTGAAAGCGCTCCAAAAGGAGAAAAAAAAACTGGAAAGTACCAATGAATCTTTACATACCGATATCGACGAAAATGAAAGCGACAATAAAGCCCTTCAGAAAAAAATTGATAAAAATAATTCCGATATAATTCCTGCCAAAGAAGAAGAGATAAAAAAACAAAAAGAAGTTATATCTGGGGTTGAAGCAAAGTTGAGGGGTATACGGTAGTGGCTAATTGTTATTCGTTATTCGTTAATCATTATTCGTAAATGGTTATTAGCTTTTTCGTTAATCATTAAAAAAAATAGGTTAAGGAATATGCTTTGATTTGTTTTTATATTGTGATTTCTTAATTTCAAACTCCTGATAGTTATTGGGGAAACGCCGAACATTTAATGCGAATCGACATTCTTACCGTTGTTCCTGCTCTTTTGGAAAGTCCTTTTAATCATTCCATTGTTAAACGTGCACAAACAAAAGGAATAGCAGAAGTTTTTATTCATAATATAAGAGACTGGTCTACCGATAAACATAAAAGTGTAGATGATTATGCATTCGGTGGCGGAGCCGGAATGGTATTAATGATAGAACCTGTTGTTGCTTGTATTGAATCATTAAAATCAGAAAGAGTTTATGATGAAGTGATTTATACCAGTCCGGATGGCGAACTTTTCTCACAACCATTGGCTAATCAATTATCACTTTGTAAAAATCTTATCATTCTTTGCGGACACTATAAAGGAATCGATGAACGACTACGGCAACATTTTATAACCCGTGAAATTTCTATTGGCAATTATGTCATTTCCGGCGGAGAACTCGCTGCTGCAATTATCAGTGATGCTATTCTCCGGCTTTTACCCGGCGTTTTAAATGATGAAGCCTCTGCCCTCTCCGACTCATTTCAAGACGGACTTATAGCCCCACCGGTATATACAAGACCTGCTGATTTCAGAGGATTAAAGGTTCCCGGCATCCTCCTTTCTGGGCACGCTGCCGAAATCGATAATTGGAGGCATGAAGAGTCGCTGAAAAGAACACAACTCCGAAGACCAGATCTACTTTGATTAAAGAAAAGAGAAATTACTTGGTTTTTTATTGCAATAATTTTCTATATTTGCGCTCCTTTTTAGGGGCCCGCTAACGCTACTGTAAAAACGGGTAAAATTGTTATTAAAATCTTCATTATCATGGACTTAGTTAAAATAGCTGTCGATACTATAAATGAAAAGCGCGACCTTCCTGAATTTAAAGCCGGTGATACAATTACGGTTTTTTATAAAATCATTGAAGGAAACAAAGAGCGTATTCAGCAATATCAAGGAGTAGTTTTACAACGTAAAGGTATTGCATCATCACAAACTTTTACTGTTAGAAAAATTTCTAATGGCGTTGGTGTTGAACGTATATTCCCTTTATTCTCGCCTAAGATTGATAAAATCGTTGTTGACAAAAGAGGAATTGTTCGTCGTGCACGAATTTTTTACCTGCGTAATATCTCTGGTAAAAAAGCCCGCATCGAAGAAAAGAAAGCATAATATTTCTAAAAAAAATTCAAAGCCTCTGCATTAGCAGGGGCTTTTTTTTATCCTGGAGTTAAAATTAATACTGCCCTGTTGCCAGCATCACCAATGTGCATGCTTCCAAATTTTCAATTTTATTATTCGCAGCCAATGCAAACAATTCATCATTCTCAGCACCCGGATTAAAAATAATACGTTTAGGTTTCAAAGACAAAATATAATCATAGTATTGAAATTGGTTTTTCGCTGAAAGATACATAGTAACTGTGTCTACATTTTTTAATTCCGGCAAACCGGTTTGTATAGCAACATCATCAACATTTCCTTCTCTTAATCCAATCGCATATACTGTTTGTCCATGCTTCCGCAATGATTTGATAGCACGGTTTGAATATCTCTCCGGATTGGTCGAAGCCCCTAATACCAATGTTGCTTTACCTTCCATAATTAATTTACATCATTTCTGTATATGCCAATTCCTTTTGATAGGTTTCTTCAAGTTTACTCAATGCATAAAAAGCAATTGCTACCGCAATAATTCCAACTATAAGGCAGCTAAATATTAAGTCAATATTTAAATTTTTTCGAAAAAGGTTTAGTAAAAGTGTAAGGAGGACTAAAGATCCTCTTACAAAATTAGGAACCGTCGTTGTTACCGTCGAACGAATATTTGTTCCGAATTGCTCCGAAGCAATCGTTACAAATACTGCCCAATATCCTGATGCAAGTCCAAGAAAAGCACAAATCCAATAAAACATATTTGGATCTATAAATGGAATAAATAAATACATGGGCACAGCGATTACAGTAATAGAAAGATACAAGAAAACTATTTTAATTCTACTTTTAAATATCTGACTCAGATAACCACTCATGAAATCTCCAAAAGCCGTTCCTAAATAAAAATACATAACAGCATTGCCTGTAACAATATTACTAATTCCCTTTGCTGCACTAATATCTCTGGATAAAGCAATAAGAATTCCGATCATGTACCAAATCGGAATTCCTATGGCAATACAACACAGGTATTTAAGAGTTGTTTTTTTTGTAGAAAATAATTTGAAGATATTTCCTCTTGATATTTTTTCTGTTCCCAGAGAAGTATACATATGACTTTCATAAACGCCAATTCGAAGAAAGAGCAGCAAAACACCTAATACACCGCCAATAATATAAGCTACTTGCCAAGTAGCTAGACTCATTCCTGTAATTCTATTAAAACATCCTGAAAAAAAATCCCCGTTTAATGCAACCAGATTAGCTGCAACTGCGCCTAATACACCGAATGAAACTACAATCATTGTCCCATAGCCTCTGTGTTTTTGAGTCATTGTTTCACTAACCAATGTAATTCCGGCTCCAAGCTCACCGGCTAAACCAATGCCTGCAACAAATCTTAATAATGCATAGGTTGAAAGGTCTGTTACAAAAGCATTAGCGAAGTTTGCCAATGAATACATTATAATTGAGCCGAAAAGAACTGATAACCTGCCTTTCCTATCACCTAAAATACCCCATAGAATACCTCCTGTCAACATACCGATCATTTGCCAGTTCATTAAGTTTAGTCCGGCATCGGTAAGTACTTGTCCTTTTAACCCTAAAGCTTCCAGGCTTGGATTTTTAATGACTTGAAAAAGAATGAGATCATATATATCGACAAAATATCCAAGAGCCGCTACAATAACAATGATGTTAAATGGTGAGGTATGAGGTTTCTTATTTTGCATGAAAGGTCAAATATAAAATTGTATTTCATTATAACGATGTTTAATTACAATGAGTAAATAACAATCTTGGCCGACAATTTCCCTTGTTAGAATAAAAAATAGTTTACTTTTGCACCGGAGAAATGGCAGAGCGGTCGATCGCGGCGGTCTTGAAAACCGTTGAGGGTTAAACCTCCGGGGGTTCGAATCCCTCTTTCTCCGCATTTTTTTAAAAAGCCGCGCAAGCGGCATTTTTTTTACCCATCAATTTTTTCTTGATTTTCCTATTTCATTAATTAATAATGGTTTTCAATAACAATTAACCCCTCTTTGTAGGAGTCCAAATCCCTGAATTTATACCCTTCATAAATCGAAAAAATCCAATTAAGAGTGCCAGATTCATAAAGGAAAAATAAGATACAAATCGAAGAAAACGCCAGTGTACTCCACATTTGACTAGTAACCAGTCGAGGATTGGTGTGCTCAGTAAAATTAATTCTCCTATTAATAGAAAAAAATAAATACGGCTGGACATAGAAAGGAAAATAAGTATTAGCAAAGAAAAAATAATTAAAAATGGTGTAATCCAACGCAAAAATTTATGGCTGATAAAACAAAAACCTTCAGGGGTTAATGGCTTTAAAAGAAAACGTGCAAACATTTTAAGATTCTGAAAATTTCCAGCAGAAATCCTGGATTTTCTCTTAAACTCCAGAAAAATATCATCGGAAACATCTTCATAACAAATTGCATCCAAATCGTTGATACATCGAAATCCCTTTTCAATAACAACCATAGAAATATAAAAATCATCAACTAAAAAACCTGCAGGCACTTTTTCGAAAAGTTTTTTTCGTAAAGCATAGCAGCCTCCAAAGGGTCCCATCATACATCCCCATAAAATTCCTTCTCTGTATTTAATTAGGTTTTCTCTTTCTATGTAACTCTTTTCTTGCATTGAAATGCCATGGTTTTTCATCCCTACATTTAAAATATTTGCTCCTACAAGACCGGTTTGTTCATTTTTGAAATTCCTGACCAACCGACTAATCATACTTTTTTCAAAAAAAACATTGGCATCAGTTAAAATAACAATTGGATAAGTTGCAAGGGAAACAAGATCATTTACAACAGATGGTTTACCTCTTCTTTCCGGAAATTGAAAGAATTTAATAAATGGAAAATCATTGGCAAACGATCTCACAATTCCTTCCGTTAGATCATTAGATGCATCCGAACCTATAATTATTTCAAGTTTTCCTTTTGGATAATCCGAATTTAATATACTCTCTAATTTTTGATTGATAACTAATTCTTCATTAAAAACTGCTATGAGAATTGAGACGCCCGGAAATTCATCATTGTTTTGAAAATTCTCCATACTGAATTTTTTTCTACGGGCTATCAACCAAAGTATACTAGGAAAAATTACGTACGTATAAAGTATCAGGAAAACGGAAACTATAAATACGCCTTCAAAATAACAAATAATTGATTCCATTAGATTCTTCAAAAATAGAAATTCATTTTCAGCTTTTTATAATGTAAAAAATCAATTTTCATTTAATTTTTAGCACCAACTTAAGTACTTGCAAACCTATCTTTTGCTTCCATTTAATGACTTATTTTTGTATTTTTACTATTCTTCTCCCATTAAAATGAAAAATCTTATCACATTGATGATTATTGTTGCTTGTGTTTTAAACATGAAGGCAAAAAATCTTTCAGCATTTTTTTCGTACTGTACATTCGATGTTCCCGGAAAATCTCCATACTTGGAAACCTATCTCAATGTTGTCGGCACTTCAGTAAAATTTGTTCCGTCCGAAAAAAACAATCTCGTTGGCCAAATTGAAGTTCAATGGATTGTTCGTACTGCTGATAAAATTGTGTATGCTGATAAATATACCCTTTTTAGTCCAAGTATTTCAAATGAAGATTCGTTAATTCCGGACTTCATCGATCAACAAAGATTCAATTTAGAAAAAGGTGATTATGAAATCGAATTAAGTTTACGAGATAAAAATACTGATGCAAAAGAAACTATATTAAATCAAAAAATAAGTATTGACTTCCCAATGGAAAAGATTAGTATTTCTGATATTGAATTTATTGAATCATATGTTAAAACAAATACAATTGGGAAATTTACAAAAAGCGGTTACGATATAATTCCATTTATACATGCATTCTATCCAAAAGAAATAACTAATTTAAAATTCTATGCAGAAATTTACAGATCCGACATACCTCCTGGAGATGATTATTTGGTGCGATATTATATTAGTAACAAAGAAACTAATCAGCAAATAGAAAATTACATTTTAAGCATAAAACAAAATGCAAAAAATATTAATGTAATTATTGGAGATTTTTCAATTTATGATCTTCCTTCAGGAAATTATTATTTAAATATAGAAGTTAGAAATAAACACAACAATTTAATTGCGTTTAACCATACATTTTTTCAACGTAGTAATGAACGTAACAAACCGATCATCAATGAGGATTTTTCAACTATCAATATCTCCAATACCTTCATCTCTCAAGTCATTAATAAGGATACATTAATTGATTTTATAGCCTGTTTATATCCAATATCTTCTCAATTGCAAATTGATATCGCAGATAAGCAAATATTAAATGAGGATGTTAATTCTATGAAACAGTATTTTTATTATTTCTGGAACAAAAGAAACAAAGAATCTCCTGAAAAAGCTTGGTTAGACTATAAGTTAGAGGTTAATAAAGTTAATTATTCCTTTTCTTCCCGTATAAAAAAAGGTTATGAAACCGACAGAGGAAGAGTTTATCTTCAATATGGACCACCAAATACAATTGTAGAAGTTAAAGATGAACCTGGCACTTTCCCATACGAAATCTGGCAATATTATAAACTTAAAAATCAATCAAACAGGAAATTTGTTTTTTATACCACTGATCGCGCTTCAAACAATTACTCCTTAGTACATTCTGATGCTATAGGAGAAATTCAATTGTCTAATTGGGAGTCTTTTTTAAAAGGAAATGAATCAATTCAAAATTTTGATAATCAAACTAAAGAGATATATTCTAACCCCCACTAACAAATTCTTAAAAAATTATTTTAAAAAATGTCTAATTTGCTTTTCAAATAATTAGCTATTTCTTTCCGACTTTTTACCTTTGGGCTTTTACCTCCTTACTTAATGTCAAATCGTACAGCTGTAGTTATTCTCAATTGGAATACCCGAAATTTTCTTGAACTATTTTTACCGGATGTTTTAAAACATAGTTCCACTGATGCTGATATTTTTGTTGTAGACAATGCCTCAACTGATGATTCGGTAAACTTTATTGAATATAATTATCCATCGATAAAAATAATTCGACATTCTGAAAATGAAGGATTCGCAGGCGGTTACAATAAGGCTTTATCTCAAATTAATGCTGAGTATTTTGTTTTACTTAACAGTGATGTAGAAGTAACTGAAAATTGGCTTTCTCCTTTGATTGAGTTAATGGACAAAAAATCAGAAGTTGGTGCCTGTCAACCAAAGATATTATCTTTTAATTCGAAAAATTTCTTTGAATATGCCGGAGGTGCGGGTGGTTATATTGATAAATATGGATATCCATTTTGTCGAGGTCGGATTTTCAACAGCCTTGAAAAGGATAATCATCAATACGATGATAGTCGACCAGTTTTTTGGGCCACAGGCGCTTGCATGATTATAAGATCTTCTGTTTATAAAGAACTAGGTGGCTTTGACCCTGTTTTCTTCGCTCATATGGAAGAAATAGATTTATGCTGGAGAATGCATCTTGCTGGTTTTAGTGTTTATTACTGTGCATTATCTATAGTCTTTCATATAGGTGGTGGTACATTACATAAAAGTAATCCTAAAAAAACTTTCCTTAATTTCAGAAATAACTTGTTGATGATTTATAAAAATGCTGAATCCTCTGATATTAAATCAATTTTGTTAGTGAGATTTATTCTTGATGTTATTGCTTCAATAAAATTTCTTTTTTCCGGCAGTTTGGCCGATTTTAAAGCTGTTTGGGCTGCTCGTCGTGCATTCAATATCCTTAAAAGTCAATACCAAGGCCCTTTTTCGACAACCAAGCCTGTTTCGTCAAAGACAGGTTTTTTCATTTATCCTAAAAGCATTCTTTGGGATTATTATATTTGTCGAAGAAAAAAATTTTCTTCACTGCAGTGGAAAGAGGCATCGAATATGCCTTTTGAAGCAACTGTAAGAAAACAATAGCTTTTACATCAACTTTAACTGTTATTTTGCTTATAATAAAAGAGAATAATCAGGAAACAATATTCTCCTTACTTGAGCTTTTTTTATGGGATTAGAAAGTGTAGATATTTTGATTCAACGCGCACAAGTGTTGAGAAACAGGAATGTAAATCAAGCAATGAATTTGCTGGATGATGCACTCTCGATTGCACAGCAGGAAAATTACAAAGAGGGCATGGCCCAAATTATCCGAGACAAAGCTGCTTGCTATCTGATTCTGAAAGAATATAAACATTCATTGACTGCTTTTATAGAAGCAACTCAGTTTTTCCTTTCTTTAGGAGACCGACACCGTCAGCTTGATTGCCTGAACGAAATCAGTTCCATTTATTTTAAACTCGGTGACTGTCCCAGTGCTCTTCATTATATTCTTCAAAGTCTGAGAATTAATACTGAACTCGGCGACTCCGAAGGCATTGCAAATAACTACAACGAATTAGGCAGGTTATACATCTTACTTCAAGAATATCAGAATGCAATAGACCATTTCAAAAAGGGGATGAAAATTTTTGAAGGACTTAAGAATAAGAGCCAAATGGTAAATTCTTATTTCTTACTGGGAAATGCATATAACTGGCTCGACGAATACGATAAAGCACTTTATTACTTATTAAGAGCCTCCAATTCAATCGAACAACTTGAAGAAATAGATACAAAAGTAAAAACACTGGGAAGTCTTGCCATTTTATATACAAAGTTAAAGGATTACGAAAAAGCTATCAACTTTTTTAATGAAGCATTAAGCTTATCTAAAGAAGGTGCAACACCAGTAGTGAAGGCTCAAATAAAAAAGAGTTTGGGAAATCTTTACATTGATCTCACCCAATATGATAAAGCTATTGAGACTCTTAACAGTGCATTATTAATAGCACAGTCATCCCCAATGGAAGGTCAGCTGGCTAAAATTCATCAGTTCCTTTCAAATGCATATGAAAAACTTGGTGATCCTGTAAATGCACTTGAGCATTTTAAAAAATATTTTGAATTAGAAAAAAATTTATTTTCCGAAGAAGTAAATCTGAAAACCAAAGCGCTTCATATTAAATATGATCTTGAAGAATTAAAAAAACAAAAAGAAATTGCAGAATTATCAGATAAATTAAAAGAACAATTTCTGGCAAACGTAAGTCATGAAATTCGCACTCCTATGAATGGTGTATTAGGAATGGCTCACCTCCTCAATAAAACAAATCCAACCAAAGAACAGGAAGAATATATCGATGCCATTAAGATTTCGGCAAGTAATTTAATGGTTATTATCAATGATATTCTTGATTTTTCAAAGATCAATGCCGGCAAAATAGAATTCAATGAAAATGAATTCAACTTCCGTGATCTGATGAAAGGAATTATACAGACTCTTCAGGTTAAAGCCGATGAGAAAAAAATTAAAATTGGATGTACTATTGACTATAGGATAAAAGATAATCTTGTCGGTGATCCTATTCGTTTAAACCAGATTCTTATTAATTTAATGGGTAATGCTGTTAAATTTACTGAAAACGGAAAAATATTACTCGATGTTAAACTTTTAGATCAGAAAGATAATATCTGTAAAATAAGAATGAAGATAAAAGACTCAGGAATTGGTATTCCGGAGAATAAATTACAAAGTATTTTTGAAAGCTTTGAGCAGGCCGAAAATAATAAAAGACGTTATGAGGGAACTGGACTGGGATTAACGATTGTAAAGCAGCTTGTTGAATTACAAGGAGGAAGTATTTCTGTTACAAGCCGCATTAATGAAGGTTCTGAATTTACAGTTGATATGACTTTCAAGCTTGGCAAAAATCAACCAAAGCAAGATATAATTTTACATAATGAACAAATTGAAGCATTGAATTTTTCGAATGTCTCTGTATTGATTGTTGAAGACAACAAAGTAAATCAGTTGTTACTGAAAAATATGCTGAAAAAATTCGGTTTTGATAAACTAGAAACAGCAGAAAACGGACGAATTGCTTTAAACAAATTACGAGAGAATAATTTCGATTTAGTATTAATGGATATTCAGATGCCAGAGATGGATGGATATGAAATTACACATGAAATACGTACACGTTTAAGGAAAGAAATGCGAAATATTCCTGTGATAGCTATAACCGCAGATGCCTCCGACAAGGAAAAAGCTAAAGCCAAAGAAGCAGGATTGGATGATTACATTGTTAAACCATATACACCCGAAGAATTATATTTCACTATAATTAAGTATGTAAAACCATTAAATACAAATATAAAAGAACCAAGAAAAAATAATATTTCTGCAATTTCCAATTACAAGGAGGCAGGAATGAATCTGGATTTTCTGGAAAAATTTACCGGCGGGGATCAGGAATTGACTATTCAACTAATGGAAATATTTTTAAAACAAGTTCCTGAAGCAGTTCAAAAACTTAATCATTCAATTGCAAGTCATGACTGGACAGAAACGCACGCTATTTCTCATAAAATAAAATCGAGCATTGCAATTTTTGAATTAAATGAGCTTAAAAAACTTATTACAAATATTGAAGAGTATTCCAGAGACAAAGTAAATCTTGAAAAAATTCCAAATGCATTTTCTGCTTTTCGGGAAGGAACACGATATGCTATTCGTAATCTTGAAGCTGAATTAAAGAAGTTAAAGCAAACCTCAGCGAATATTAAACCTTTCTAAACTTTTACCCTATTCAATTTTAAAGGTATCTCCCTCTATTGCCAATGTTGTTTCTGTAAATACTTCCCTGGCTTCCTCGAGTAATGGATAAAGGTTTTTATATCGGGCAGAAAAATGACCTATTATTAACCGCTTTACATTTGCTTTTTTAGCTATCAATGCTGCTTGGGCAGATGTTGAATGAAATGTTTCTTTTGCTCTTCCGGCCTTATCACTTAGAAATGTAGCTTCATGGTAAAGCAAATTAATATTTTTTATATATGGAATAATTCTCTCGTCATAAGAAGTATCAGAACAAAATGCATAAGTCCTTGAAAGTCGAGGATCGGCTGTTAATTCTGAATTACTGATTTTATTACCATCTGCAGTTATAAAATCATTGCCATTTTTAAGATCCTGATATACTTCAACAGGTATTTGGTATTCATGCAACTTTTCTTTAATAAGTTTTCTTAAACCGGGCTTCTCAGAAAATAAAAATCCGGTACACGGAATTCGGTGATTTAAAATTATAGTACGTATTTCAATATTTTCATCTTCAAAAATTAATTCAGGTTGTAAGGGATTATGAAAATGAAAATGCAATGGATATCGCAAAGTTGTTTCTGAATATTTCAATTGAATGTCTACTATTTCTTTTAAATGCTCATGACAATAAATATGTAATTCCGAAACACGACCTTGTAAATGCATGGTAGAAAGAAGTCCGACAAGACCTAAATAATGATCCCCGTGTAAATGAGAAATAAAAATATGATTGATACGATGGAACTTAATCTTATATCTATTCATCTGAATAAGTGTTCCTTCACCACAATCGACTAAGTATAATCGTTCATGAATATTAAGTACCTGAGCCGTTGGATGTCTTTGATAAATCGGAGTCGCTGAGCTGCTGCCCAAAATGCTTACCTCAAAAATCATTAGTCATTAGTGATGATCATCCTTCTAGCGACTGAAGTAAGTCCATTCGAAAATGTATAAAGATAAATACCTGGCTGTAGATTATGTAAATCTAAAGTAATATTTGTCTTCCCTTTTTGAAGATTATATGAACGACTAAATACTTTTTTCCCTATCAGATTGACAATAGTTAATGAAACTTCTTCGGGATGAGAAATTGTCAAGGGTATTACGGTGTAATCCTTAGCAGGATTTGGACTGTTTTGGCCGGCAGAGAAATTATTTTTTTCGAGAGTAGAAATACCCGTTGTAGTATCTATAACGATTGAATAGCCGAGTATATCATTCTGTAATGTTTGTGGAGTCCCGAAAATTTTAAAATAAATTGTTGATTGAACCACCAATGGATAAGAACCTACCATTTGTAAAGTAGGTGCAGAACCGGATAATGTAATACATCCATCTGACCCACCGGGAAAACTACAACTGGAAGGAGTACATGTATAAGAAAAACCTGAAGGTAGTCCTGTAACATTTTCAACAACAATGGAGTCAACAACTCCGGTCAATGTACCAACAGTTGAATCAGTTAAAACTTTCACCTGAATAACTGTAGAATATGATTGACCGGTTATAGAGTGAGGTAGTCCGGTAATAGTATCAGGATAATTGCCAGGTCTATTATGTGTAATCGATGTATCGGGCACACACTGACCTGAAGTAATTAAATATGAAACTAGAAAAAAAACAAAAGACGTAAAAATTTTCATACTGCTTTATTCTTTGTGCAAATGTTTTTCTACTTCTTCCATAAAAATAAGATCAATAGCTTCATTAACAGTAGGAACCTGCACAAGCATACTATCCAACTGAGAAATAGAGATAAGTTTTTTAACGTGATCCTGAACACCGGCAAGAACAAACATTCCATTACTGTCTCTGCACATTCGGTATCCAACAAGAATAGCACTTAATCCGGATGAATCGCAATACTGAACTTCTGTCATATCAAAAATCATATTCTTTGTTGCTTCATGATGAAGAACAACAATTTCTGCCTTAAGTTCTGGTGCTACACTAGAAGTAAGCTTTGTTTCTTTAATGCTTACGAGAGCATACTTCTCTTGTTTATCTATAGTTAGGTTCATAAAAATGTATTTTCTCAAATTTACAACAAAAATAACCTTTACAAAGACATATATGATAAATTTTCAACACTAAATAAATGCAAATTGTTAATATTATTAAATTAACCAAAGCCCCTTTTAAAGTCTATACCCATAACTAATAACAATTAACCACTAACTAATAATTAATAACAAATGATTATATTACTGTCTTTACAAAAGACTGTAATGCAAACATTCGAGAATCGTAGAACAATCGTTCACATGGATATGGACTCCTTTTTTGTATCCGTTTCCGTATTACAAAAGCCGTCTTTAAAAGGAAAACCTGTCTTAGTTGGAGGAACAAGTGACCGTGGCGTAGTAGCGGCTTGTAGTTATGAAGCCCGGAAATTTGGCATTCATTCAGCCATGCCCATGAAAATTGCACGCCGGCTTTGTCCGGAAGCTATTATTATCCGAGGTGATTATGAAGAATACAGCAAATTTTCCGACACAATTACAGAGATTATTCGCGAAAAAGTTCCATTATATGAGAAAGCATCAATCGATGAATTCTTTATTGACCTGACAGGAATGGACAGGTTTTTTGGCAGTTATACGTTTGCCTGCGAGTTAAGACAATCAATCATTAAAGAAACCCATCTTCCAATTTCACTTGGCTTTTCACAGAATAAAACTGTAAGTAAAATTGCTACCGGCGAAGCCAAACCTAATGGACAAAAAAAAATTGATTTTGGATCTGAGAAAAATTTTCTTGCTCCTCTTTCAGTAAAAAAGATTCCAATGATTGGTGAAAAGACCTATCAACTTCTGCGAAGTATGGGTGTAGAAAAAGTTTTTACTCTTCAGGAAATGCCTATAGAACTTTTGAAAATGGTTCTTGGAGAAAATGGAATTACAATCTGGAAAAAAGCCAATGGTATCGACAATTCTCCTGTAGTTCCTTACAATGAAAGAAAAAGTATTTCTACAGAAGAAACTTTCGAAACTGATACTATTGATGTCTATATGATTAAATCTTTATTAATTACCATGACAGAAAAGCTTGCTTTCCAACTCCGGGCCGAAAATAAACTTACTGCATGTGTAACTGTAAAAATTCGATATTCCGATTTTAACACATTTACCATGCAATTGAGAATTCCATATACCTCCTGTGATCATACACTAATTGCAATTGTAAAAGAACGTTTTGAAAAATTATATAATAAAAGATTGCTAATTCGGCTTATTGGGGTTCGATTCAGTCATCTTGTTGGCGGATGTCATCAGATAAATTTATTCGAAGACAGTCAGGAAATCATACAACTCTACCAAGCCATGGATAAAATACGAAAACGATACGGAGAAGACAAAATACATCGTGCAACAGGAGGTACTTATAAATTACGTGAATTTAATCCTTTCAATGGAATCAGTAAAAAAATTCAATGAAAATTTATGTATCTCAACTGTCACACCTATTTTAGTTTCAAATATGGAATTCTGTCTCCTGCTCAGCTTCTTCATGAAGCTAAAAAAAACAATATTCAAACTCTTGCATTAACTGATATTAATAATACATCGGGTATTTTAGATTTTATAAGAAGAAGTATGGCAATTGAAATAAAACCAATTGCAGGTATTGATTTTCGCAATGGAAAAGATAAAAAATTCATCGGACTGGCCCGAAACAATGAAGGATTCAGAGAACTCAATGATTATCTTTCAAGCCTAAATGAGAACAAAGAATTAATTCCAATAGAAGAACCCAACTTCAATGATTCTTTTTTAATTTACCCTCTCACATATCCTTATAGAAAATTAAAAGAAAACGAATATATTGGATTAAATCCCACTGAAATAAATAAATTAAATTTTTCGCCCTGGAAAAATAATTTTTCTAAACTTGTTATTCAGTCTCCTGTAACTTTTCGAAATAAAATTGACTTTAATGCACACCGGCTTTTAAGAGCAATTGCCAATAATACATTGTTAAGCAAATTACCTTTAATTGATCAGGCTTGTGAATTTGAAATCATGTATTCAGAATCTGCATTAAAAAAGTACTATGAATGGATCCCTCAGATTATAAATAACACACTTTTTATCTTAACCAATTGCTCAATAAATTTTGAATTTGGAAAAAGTAAAAATAAAAAAACATTCACAGGTTCAGAAAAAAGTGATGAAATCCGTCTGCGTGAAATTTGTTCAGAAAATTTAAACTATCGATATCCCAACCCGAATGATAAAATTATCGAAAGGATTGATAAAGAAATAAAGGCAATTACAGAACAAGGATTCTCATCCTATTTTTTAATTAATTGGGACCTTGTAAAATATGCCAGATACAAAGGCTATTACTACATTGGCCGAGGAAGCGGAGCAAACAGCATAGTCGCTTATTTACTTCGTATCACTGATGTTGATCCAATTGATCTTGATCTTTATTTTGAACGGTTTCTAAATCCCTTTCGAACAAGCCCTCCCGATTTTGATATTGATTTTTCCTGGAAAGACAGGGACGATGTTATAAATTATATTTTTAAAAAATATACCAAAACCCACACTTCACTATTAGCTACTTATAGTACTTTTCAGGAGAATTCAGTAATTCGTGAACTTGGAAAAGTATTTGGATTACCTAAAGCCGATATAGATGAAATTCAGCTTGAAGGATTAAAAAATCAAAAAGGAAAAATTCCTTCGCTGATAAAAAAATACTCAGAAGTTATTAATGACTTTCCAAGTCACTTAAATATTCATGCCGGTGGAATTCTGATATCAGAATTACCGATACATTATTATACTGCTACTTCAATTCCTCCCAAGGGTTTTCCTCTGACACAATTCAGTATGATTGAAGCAGAAGATATAGGGCTTTATAAATTTGACATCCTCAGTCAGCGGGGCCTTGGCCATATTAAAGACAGTATTGAAATTATAAAAAAAAATAAACGAATTGATGTAGATATTCATAACATAAAACAATTTAAGAAGGATGAGTTAATAAGAAAAAATTTAAGACAGTCCAAATGCATGGGATGTTTTTATATTGAAAGTCCTGCGATGCGAATGTTATTAAAGAAACTTGAGGCCGATACTTATATTGGCCTGGTAGCAGCAAGTTCTATTATTCGCCCCGGAGTAGCTTCATCCGGAATGATGCGCGAATATATACTTCGGTCTAAAGGTTGCCCCCCTACTTTCCAAACTCCACCGATGTTGTATGAATTATTAAAAGAAACTTTTGGCGTAATGGTTTACCAGGAAGATGTTATTAAAGTAGCACATTATTTTGCAGGTCTCACACTAGGAGAAGCAGATATGCTTCGTCGAGGAATGAGCGGAAAATACCGCGGACGGGAAGAATTTTCTTTTGTTAAAGAAAAGTTTTTATCGAATTGTAAATCGAAAGGATATTCAGAAGACACCGTTAAAGAAGTCTGGCGGCAAATAGAAAGTTTTGCCGGATATGCTTTTTCAAAAGGGCACAGCGCTTCTTATGCTGTAGAAAGTTATCAGAGTTTGTATCTCAAAACTTATTTTCCGCTTGAACACATGGTTGCCGTCATTAATAATTTCGGAGGATTTTACAGGACAGAATATTATATTCATGAAGCAAGAATGAATGGAGCAAAAATTCATGCACCCGATATTAATAAAAGTAATTATTCAACAAGCATTATTGATAATGATATTTATCTTGGATTTATTCACATTGCAGAACTTGAATCATCCGTTGCAGAAACACTAATAAAAGAACGATTCGTAAATGGTGCTTTTAAAAGCCTGGAAGATTTTATGAAATGTGTAAATATTTCCGTTGATCAACTTAGAATTTTAATACGAATAGGTTCGTTTCGTTTTACCAAACGAACTAAGAAACAATTGTTATGGGATATTCATACAACAATTGGAAGAAAAATTAAAACCGAAGTGTCAAATGAATTATTCGAAGTAAAAAAAAACGAATTTGTTTTTCCAGCTTTAAACTATCATCGAATGGATGATGCTTTTGATGAAAAAGAAATACTTGGATTTGCACTTGACTCACCTTTTTCTCATCTTAAAGAACCATTAAAAAATAACTTCACTGTTAATGATCTTGCAACACATACCGGTAAAGTAATTGAAATCCCCGGTTATCTGGTTACTACTAAACATACTCGAACAAAACACAATGAAAGAATGATGTTTGGAACTTTTATCGATCAAAAAGGATTATTTTTTGATACTACACATTTCCCAAAAGTTTGTATTGATTTTCCAATACGGGGAAAAGGATGCTATATCATAAATGGAAAAGTTGCAGAAGAATTTGGTTTTTATAGTGTCGATGTAATAAGTCTGAGACTCCTTGAAAATTATCCGAGAGAGAACTCTGATTCAATTATATAAAATCTAAACTACACCTTCTTCATTTATTTGAATCTAAAATCTAACCTTGATTCTTATCAGAATCAAACATGATTCATATCATTTCATAGTTTAATCAACCTAAATATTTTTACCAAACAGAAAATAGTTGTTTATTATCGGTTTTATTGAAATTATGCAGATTAACTTTAAAGAATTATAAAATATTCAAAAATTAAATTATAATTTACGACCAATTACAACTATAAAAAATAAAGTATTAATCTAGAAAATAAAAAAATATGAAACTTAAAATTCTTTCTTTAATTATTGTTGGAATTTCTGTAATTGTCTTTGGTTGCGGTTCTAATAA
>JANLOW010000244.1:0-11193 GCA_031366785.1 Bacteroidota bacterium
AATACACAATACATTCTGGAAAATATTCCGGATTACAAAACTGCTCAACAAAGCCTCGATAATCTTTCGATAACTTGGCAAAAAGAAATTGAAGATAAATATTCAATCATTGACAAACTTTATAAAGCTTATCAGGCTGAACAAGTTCTTCTCACAGAAGAAATGAAGAGAAGACGTCAGGATGAGATTGCACAAAAGGAAAAAGATGTGAAAGACCTTCAGAAGCAACGATTCGGATATGAGGGCGATCTCTTTAAGAAAAAACAAGAACTGGTAAAGCCAATACAGGATAAAATTTATAATGCTGTAAAAAAATTAGCAACTGAACAGAGTTATGCTGTTGTTTTTGATAAATCCAGCGAGCTGATTATGCTTTTTACAAATCCGAAGTATGACAAATCTGATGAAATTCTTCTTGCTCTGGGTTATAAGCCCGCAGCAAAAACAACTGGAACCAGTAAAAGTTCTACACCGGCGAATACAGAGCCTGGCAAATCTGATAAAAAAGGGCCAGTAATTGAAGAAGAAAACCCAAAGAAATAAACTAAAATAACCACATATTACAATGAAAAAAAGATTCCTTCTTGCAGCATTTATTTTATCATCACTTACCTTTTGTTCAATGGCGCAGACCTTGAAGTTTGGACATATAGATTCAGGTGCCCTCATTCAAATGATGCCGCAAACAAAACAAGCCGACAGCACTCTTAAAAGATTTGGTGAATCTCTAGATTCTCAACTTAAAGGAATGACAGCTGAATATCAAAGTAAGTTGCAGCAATATCAATCAAAGGCTGATTCAATGCCTGATGCCATTCGTAGTACTAAAGAAAAAGAACTAAGTGATTTAGGTCAGCGTATTCAGGATTTTCAACAAACAGCACAAGAATCTATTCAAAAGAAAAAAGAAGAAATCTATGGCCCAATACTGAAAAAAGCGGAAGATGCAATTAAAGAAATTGCTAAAGAAAAACAGTATTCTTATATTTTTGATACAAGCCTGGGAACTGTTATTTACGCTCAGGAAGGCGATAACATCATGCCTTTAGTAAAAACAAAACTTGGACTAAAATAAAAATATTTAATTTCTGTAAAAAGCCATCCGACAGCGTGTCGGATGGCTTTTTGTTTTTTAGGGAGAATAATTATTTAAAATAGTTTTTAAATTATAAAGGAAGTATTTCTTGCCTGATACTATCGATCATTAGATAAACTTGCTTAATTAATACTTTCCTTAAAACACCCTGCATTTTTTCTTGCGAACCTTTGTGTAAACCTTCGCGGATCTTTGCGGTAAAAAAACCGTATTTTTATCCACCCCGGATTTTAACATCGAATAGAATCTCCTTTTAAACGTTAATATCTCATTCCGGGAAATCTTCAGGCACGTATTGAATCACTTACATTTACTTTTAAAAACCACTCTTGCCATAGGAATGCGTTATCTTTTTCTTATTCTTTTTTTTATGCCATTTACCATGCATGGCCAGTCACTTAGCAGCCTTCGCAATAAAACTATTTCCCTTCGAAACGATACTGTTACCCTTGATACATTTAGCATTGCTCCGGGCACTTTATACATCAAAGCAAATGAAATTTATATTGATACATCAGCGTATTACCTGGATTTTATCAATGCTAAAATTATCTGGAAAAAAGAATCTATTGCCTATAATTTAATTCATAGTGATTCTGTGAACGTAAATTACCGTGTGTTTTCTTTTCTTCTCGGAAAAGAATTTAAAAATAAAAGTTTTGATTTGATTAGTCATGGCGGGTCATCAATACCCTTGTATTATAATCCGGGTAATGATCAACCCGAAATATTCCGAGTACAAGGACTTTCGCGTAATGGAAGTATTTCACGCGGCATTACATTTGGAAATAATCAGGACGTTTTTGTAAACTCCAGTCTGAATCTTCAACTAGCAGGCAAACTTAGCGATAATGTTGAAATACTTGCAGCCATTACCGATGAGAACATTCCTGTTCAACCGGAAGGAAATACACAACAAATACAGGATTTCGATAAAGTATTTATTCAACTTTCGAATAATAAAAACAAACTTATAGCTGGCGATTTTGAATTAAGAAGGCCTGATAGCTATTTTATGAATTTTTATAAAAAAGGACAAGGTGGATATTTCACAACGGAAATACCTTTAAATAATATTAATCATCCCGAAAAGAAACGCATTTTAAAATCAGGAATAAGTCTTGCAGTTTCCAAAGGGAAATTTACCCGAAATACAATTGCAGTGAAAGAAGGCAATCAAGGACCTTATCGCTTAACAGGAAACAATGGCGAAACTTTTATTATCGTTTTATCTGGTACAGAAAAAATATATTTTGATGGCATATTACTTATTCGTGGTTCTCAAAATGATTATGTAATCGATTACAACACATCAGAACTTTCTTTTACTGCTCGTCGTCTTATCACCAAAGACTCTCGCATTGTTGCCGAATTTGAATATTCCGATAAAAATTATTCCCGCTCACTTATTTACCTTAACAATGAATTCGAAAGTAATAATCTTAAAATTAAATTTAATCTTTATTCAGAACAAGACAGTAAAAATCAGCCACTTTCCATTGATCTTGATAGTGCAAAAAAAGCAGTAATGGCCAATGCCGGCGACAGTATTCAAAATGCAGTATTCCCGACTGCCGACAGTGTTCAGATTAGTCCAAATACTGTTTTATATCAAAGAAAAGATAGCACGGCTGTATCTGGAGTTTATTCAATTTATATCTATTCCGGTAATACAGACAGCTCCTATTGGCAGGTGAGATTTAGTGATGTTGGTTTACATAATGGAAATTACATTCAGGATATTACTTCTGTCAATGGTCGTATATTTAAATGGATTGAACCACTCAATGGGATCCGGCAGGGAAATTTTGAACCGGTTGCTCTATTAATTACTCCCAAGAAACAACAATTGGTTACCACTGGAATTGAATATAGTTTTAATCGTAAAAATACACTTGCCGTTGAAGGCGCTTTCAGCAATTATGATGTCAATTTATTTTCGAAGAAAGATAAAGGAAATGATGCCGGTTATGCCGCACGAATTATTTACAAAAATGAAATTCCAATAAGTTCAGATTCTATCAATGGATGGAAGCTTTCCAATGTTGTTAATTATGAATATACCGGAAAATATTTTAAACCCATCGAGCGCTACAGGAATGTTGAATTTGAACGCGATTGGAATCTTGGTACAAATTCTATTATTAATGACGAACACATAAGCTCCATTCAGACAACACTTTTAAAACCGTCCCTGGTTTCACTTACATATCAGCTCCGTTCATTTATGAAAGGTTCTGAATATCGCGGATTAATGAATAGCAGTAATGGAAATCTACGGTGGAAAAAATTTACGGTGCTTGCCGGCGGCAGTTATTTAAATACGAATGGTTTTAATTCACGTACAAAATATCTCAGACATAATGCCGATGTTTCCCGACCGGTTTGGAAATTAGTTTTAGGAATTAAAGAAAATACAGAAAGAAATAAATTTACTAACCGTCAGAATGATTCATTACTCGCTAACAGTATTTCTTTTCGCGAATTTCAAGGATATATAAACACACTTGATACAGGTAAATCCAAAGCAAATCTGAGTTACAAACAAAGAATAGACCAGATTCCGGTACAAAATAATTTTACAACATCAGCAAAAGCTGAAGAAATGAATCTAATAACTGAATTTTCCCGAAATCCGGATAATACTTTTCGCACAATAACTACGTATCGGACATTAACAATTAAAGATACACTTCTTACCAGCCAGGAAGCTGCTAAAACAATTGTAAACAGGATTGACCATACTTTAAATCTGTGGAATGGAATATTATCGTTTAACACTTATTATGAAGTTGGAAACGGGCAGGAAAGAAAACAGGAATATTATTATTTAAAAGTTAATGATGGACAAGGTGTGTATGCATTTTTTGATTACAACAATAATGGCGTAGAAGATCTCAATGAGTTTGTTGTGGCGGCATTTCAAAATCAGGCGAATTTTATTCGTGTCTATATTCCTACGAATGTATTTATAAACACGCGAAGCAATCAATTCAGTGAAGTCCTTGTAATTTCTCCTGCCGGTAATAAAAGCTCAATTCAGGGTAAGGAATTATTTATACATCGGTTTTCAGATCAGTTCTCAGTAAGACTCGATAGAAAAACAAAGGATGAATCACTTTTATCATCGTTAAATTCTTTTCATCAGGAACTTAATGATACAACTCTGATTTCTGCCAATTCCAGTATTAGAAATACATTTTATTATAACAGAAGAAGTCCGGTTTACGGATTTGATTTTACCTGGCAGGAAAACAAGAACAAAGCTTTTCTAACGAATGGTTTTGAAACCCGCATTCAGCGTTCAAGAGTAATAAATATGCGTTGGAATATTAATCGTGCAGTTCTTGTATCAATGAGTTTCGAAAATGGAGATCGTATTAATCAATCCGATTTTTTCTCAACAAGGGATTATAGCATTTACTCAAACAGTTTTGAGCCTAAGTTGAGTTTCCAGCCTGGGAATAGTTATCGTTTAATTGCCTCCTATAAATACGGCGATAAAAAAAATACTAAAGGTGAATTAAGAGAAAGAGCAATCAGCAATAAATTCCAAATGGAAATGAAATATACTGCTGTCAATTCTGGAAATATAACAGCAAAAGCATCGCTGATAAATATTAATTATAATGCTGCTGATAATAGTTTTCTTGCTTACGAAATGCTCGAAGGATTTAAAAACGGAAAGAATATTACGTGGGGATTATCCTTAGAAAGAAATCTAAACAACTCCGTTCAAATGAGTCTTACTTACGACGGAAGAAAACTTCAGGATTCGCAGATTGTTCATACAGGAGGAGTACAGTTCAGGGCGTTTTTTTAGAATCAGGGATCAAGTATCAAGTATCATGTATCATGATAAGGGGGGGGGTAAAATAAGTTATTGTAATTAATATGTTTAGTTAATAATAAATTAAAACAAAATTTGGATTCTTGATTCTTGATACTATTTTAACTCAATCATCGACTTTCCAATTAAAACGCCGGATTGGTAGATCTCTACATTATACTTTCCTTTTACAAATTCTGAACCTTTGGCCCACATAATTTCTACAGGAGTATCTTTATTGCTGTACTGTACTGTTTCCTTCATTGTATATGACATGTCTTGTCCGTTGATTTTAAAGGATTCTTTTTCGGCAGACATTACAACACCATCAGGGCCGAGAACGCGGACGTAAATATCAAGTGGTCCATTATCAATAACGGGATTTTCTCCCAATGTAAAATTAGTACGTATTTTTTGAACCTGTTTTGCTTTAGAGGTTACTACTTCTTTGCCATTACTTCGATATCGTAAACCTTCAGTAACGATATTAAAAGTCTTAAGAACAGAACCTGCCGATACTTTTGAATAAAGCCTTGAATTTTCAGCTGAGAGATTTTCATTTTTAGACATTTCTTTGCTAAGGTTTGTGGATAGGCTCTGGTTTTCCTGCTGAAGTTGAGCATTTATAACGTTTAAAGAATCTATATGTGCTACATAAACTTCATTCATCTCTTTGAGCTTGGCAAGTTCTGCTTTAGCACGCGCAATTTGAGCAGGTCCACCTAGCTGAATTAGTTTTTGAATCTCAAGAACCTTTGCTTTAATCTCTTCATCCTTTTCAGAAAGTTCATTTTGTAAACTAGCATTATCAGACTTTATCTTTTCATAATCTACCTTAAACCTGTTCAGCTGCATTTGTAAAGCATCTTTTTCGGCTGTTGTCGTTACAATGGTTTGATTAGCAAGATCAAGACTATTTTTTTTATCAAAAAACTGCCATAACAATAAACCATTTGTGCCAAGAAGAATGGTAATTACGATGATTACAATACCTTTTTTAGGTCCTTGTTCCTGATAATCAGTTTTATTTATTTCTTGTAAATCCATATTAACGGTTTTGTTAAAACTCAGGAGCTAATTAAATCTTTATTACTTTCATCGACAAAATTTAAACGAAGATCTGTAAGTAACCCTTCAAGCATGCGCTTTTGAGAATCTGTCAGATTATTTTTCGTTTTTTCCTTAATCAACTCTAATATGTCGATCGAAATTTTAGCTTGTTCCAAATTTCGTTCGATTTTATCTGTCGATGGATTCTTAAGTTTGCCAAGGGCCATCATTGCAGATGAATAAAAAACAGATAACAATTGTGTAAATAATTGGTCTTCGGTATTCATTTCATAATTCGATTTTTGTACAATATACAAATGTAATATTTTTTTGAAGTAAAATAGGTTTTAAAGTTTACGATAATTTGAGAAAAAACCAACTTAATTTTCTTACAAAAAGAAAACATATGACTGAAATAAGGATATTACATTTAAGACCTATTATCATATTTTAATGAGATGAAAAGAGTTTTAGGGAAAAGCCAGAAATATAAGATCAGGCAACCTTATACATTGCATAATTCTGTTGAATGGATTCGCAGTGGCAGTCAGTATTTTAATCGTTTGCTGGAGTTAATCGATTCGGCTAAACATGAAATCCATATTCAAACCTACATATTTGATTCAGACAATACCGGAAATCTGATTGTAGAAGGCTTAATCCGTGCGGCACAAAGAAATGTGCAAGTTTTTCTACTGGTTGATGCCTTTGGTTCCCAAAGTTTAAGTTCAGAAACGATAATTAAATTTAAGAATGCAGGAATAAATTTTCGAAAATTCGGTGAGTTGTATTCAAAGGGAAAATTTCATATTGGCCGTAGGTTGCACCATAAGATTTCTGTTTTTGACGGATATATTTCCATTGTTGGAGGAATAAATATTTCAGATAATTACAATGATACTACCAACGGTATTGCTTGGCTTGATTTTGCTGTTATTATGTATGGTAATATTAGCCGACGCCTTCAATATATTTGTCGACAGCAATGGGATGGGCGGAGATTCTCTTTTAAAGCTAGAAAAAAATTGCTTAACAACATAGTTCCCGAGCAAATTAAACGGGGATACAGTCCTGTTCGTATTCGAAGAAACGATTTTATCCTTAATAAAAATGATATAGCAATCAGTTACCGCGATGTATTAAGAAGATCTAAGAAATCGATTTTGCTAGTTGGTGGATATTTTCTTCCCGGAGGAAGAACGCGCAGATTAATGAGAAGTGCAATAAAACGAGGAGTAAAAATCGAAGTCTTAGTCGCTGAAAAATCAGATGTCAAAGTTGTTGTTTTAGCCCGTCAATATTTATATGCCTGGCTAATTAGAAACGGTATTCATGTTTATGAATTTAGACCATCCAATGTTCATGGCAAAGTAATTATTTCTGACGAAATGTTTACTTCTATTGGTTCTTACGATCTTAATAATCTAAGCACGTATAGCAATATTGAATTAAATGTTGACATTAATGATGAAAATTTTTCCTTAAAACTTTCAAAGTATATTAAAGAGGTAATGCAAAAAGACTGTAATAAACTTGACGGGGAAAATATGTACAAGAATAAATCTTTGTTATCAAAATTTTCGATGTGGTTTTCTTACCGTTTTGTAAAAACATTTTTTGTATTATCGGTATTGCTTGCAGGAAAGAGAGAAAAGAAATTTTAAAAAAATCAGATATAAATCAGGCATTGCCTGCTATTCTCTTTACTAATGTACGTTTGGCTAAAGGTAAAAAAGTTTCATCAAAAGGAATATTCATATCTGTTTCGATAACATACGTTGCAGGGTTGGGTATGTTTTTATTGAACCGAAGTAAATCGGACTTTATAGCTTCAAAAGTATTTATAATGCTTTTCTCGTATGTGCGAAGGTAAGACAAATGGATTCCTCTAAATTTTTCTAAAGGGTTTTCAAAAATACTGATTTGAAATTCATAAACCAATGTATCAACACTATTGCTTGATTTAAGAAAAAGATAACCGCTTTCTGAATTGAGAGGAATAACTCCAACAGGAAAAATTTTTAATCGTTCTTCAATAAAATCATATATTTTTTTACCCTCACGAAGATAAACTTCCATCTGTGGGATTGAAAAATCCAAAATGCTTTCGATTTCCTGCATGAGGGCATCATCTTCAACCATTTTTTCATAAATGAGCTTGAATTGTTCAAGATCGGCACCTTTCATTCTTTCCGGAAAAAGATTATACAAGTGTTGCTTATTATCCTTTAAGGATTTGAGATTCCTGTAATGTTCTATAAGGTCACTCAGATAAGGATATAAGCGATACTCTGTAAAATTATCACTCACATGTTGCAAATAAGCAAGTAGGATATACTTCTTGTATTCGAAGTCTATCTGGTTTTCGGTAATCCAGTTTTTATTGAGGAATTGCATAGTTGTAAGTTAACAATAAACGATTATTTCTCCAAAATGTTTCTTTAGGATTGTTGAAAATTTCAGGCCACAAAGGATTTTCTGAAGCTTTAAGAAGATTAATTTTACCTGGTAACGTCTATTTATCCTGAAATAAAATCAATACTATGATAATCTCCATTAAAAAATTCAAATCGCACCTTATTATTTGCGCTACTGCATCCGGTCTTTATGCTTGTGTTCCTGCAAAGCAACTTGAAGATTTGCAAAAAAAAGATAAAATCTGTCAGGATGATAATATCCGGCTGAAAGATGAAAACCATGCTTTGTTGACAGAAAATACTGAGTTGAAAGAGTCTGTTGCCGAAATGCAAAAAAACATTGCAACACTCTCTAAGGATACTACTGAAATGGGAACTTCCTATCAACGCCTGACCAGTCTATATACTGAACTTACAAAATCATATGATAAATTATTATCGAATAATGAAAAACTACTCGCCGGAAATTCCGAAGAAACACGTAAACTTATTTTACAGTTAAACAGCACCCGCGAGGACCTTCAAAGACGCGACGATCAAATGAAAAAAGATTCTATTGCTCTCGGTGACAGAGAAAAGAAGTTAAACGAACTGCGAGAAAGTTTAAAATCCAAACAAGCACGTGTTGAAGAGTTGGAAGGTGTTCTTAAAAGCGTAGATAGTACTGTAAATCGATTGAAGACAGCAGTAAGTAATGCACTAATGGGGTATGAAAACAATGGATTGTCGGTTTATCAGAAAGAAGGCCGAGTATATGTTTCTATGGATGAACAATTACTTTTTGCTTCAGGCAGCACTGAAATAGAGAAGAAGGGAGAAAAGGCTCTTAAAGATCTGTCAACTGTTTTGGCAAATAATAAAAATATTAATATTATGGTTGAAGGTCATACCGACAACGTTCCTATTAGCGGTACATTGCCTAGTGGAGCAAAAGATAATTGGCAGCTAAGTGTTTTACGTGCGACTTCCGTAGTTAAAATAATTTTAAATAATAATTCCATTGAGCCGTCAAGACTTACAGCATCCGGTCGTGGACCGTTTAAACCTATTGACCCGGCTGGCACCGTTGATGCAAGGAAAAAGAACAGACGAACAGAAATTATTCTTAGCCCTAAGCTGGATGAATTGACGAAGCTATTGAATCAAATTGGGAAGAAATAATAGTATAAAGTCTTTAGTCTTTAGTATAAAGCATAAAATACTAACGACTAACAACTCAAGACTCAAGACTAAGTTTTAATGCAATAAAAAAGGCCCCATCAGGAGCCTCTTCTTTCTACAAACAGAACCGTTTCATGTTAAGCTTACTGTCCGTAGATGCCTTTTTTCTTCCAGGTAATTTTGTACGACGCTTCAAGGCTCACGTATGTAAATGAATCTTTTATATCGGTATTTCCGCGTTTGCTTGCACCGCGAATAATTCCATTGGTACCTTTTCCTGATGGATCAGCAATATATTTAGCAAGATCATAAAATGCAGGATCCGGGAAAGAAGCTTTAAGTTCTTCGAAAGTTGCATAACGATTACTTACATCGTCGAGATAGTCCGTGAGAAAGTAGTAGTAATTAAATTCAGCAGAAAATGTAAGTAGCTTATTGTACATATAACGGAAACCACCGCCCAAAGGAAATCCAATATTTACATTATTATATGATTTCGTATTTTGAATCTCACGGGTAAACCCTTGTCCTTCGGTATGCCAGTCGCGTAGATTGGTTTCATAAACACCGTCTTTCTTAATCACATTACCAATGGCTTTAGAATTTTCTTCTGCATCACGAATTGTTCCATCAGACCAGCTATAATATCTGTTTTTAAGAGATTGGCTTCCATAAAAAAGATCGGCTTTTGGTTGTCCATAAAAAACACCAACGCCGGCGAGAAAGAAGAAGCTGATTTTTTGCTTGTTTAATGGAGCAAAGTGATTAGGAAAAATATTGTAAGTGAAATCGACTTCGCTTCCGAAAAGATCGTTTCTGAATCCAATTCCTCGTCCATAATTTCTAAGTTCATTTCCTTTTTTATTTCCAACAGAATTTGTTTCATCATACTGCAACCGATGCCATGAAAATCTCAATTGCATATCAAAAACAGAAAACCGGGAACCTGATTTCTTAGGGTTATTTAAGAAATCGCGAATAGTAATGGTGGCTCCTGTATTAACGGAGGAATAAGGAAATAGAATTTCATTGCCTAAATCACCAATGTAATTTACTGCGCCTCCGGAGACTGCAATATTTGCAGTACGCTGTGCATAAAGGGATAGTGAGCTAATGAAAAGCAAAAGAAAGAAGAATTTAATTTTCATAAAGACCTATAATTGCATTTACAGGATGTAAGGTAAAAGAAAAATTTAATCCTACAACACATATTTTGACTAACGATCAATAGTATGGGTGAATTTATTTCTATTTTCGCATTCCGGTTTCAGTTTAAGTAAACGCCAAAGGTAAAACGCCAAAAAAAAAGTAAGAATGTGCTTAATTTTCGTTTCTACTAAACTTCCCCTATTTTCAAACACTAAAAACTAAAAACTAAAAACTAAAAACTAAAGACTAAAGACTAATCCCCTCCCGGCCTCGTAGTTCAACGGATAGAATAGGAGTTTCCTAAACTTTTGATGGCAGTTCGATTCTGCCCGAGGCTACTTTGTACGTTTGTCAAATGCTCCGGAACGCGACCGGAGCATTTTTTATGCGAATTGCATAGATCATGTTGCGTCGTACTGCGTCGCCAGGAGTCAAAATGTTTCTGAAATGTTTCAGGTTGGAGCGAATGTTTCAGGTTGGCTCCTTTTGAC
>JANLOW010000260.1:0-6489 GCA_031366785.1 Bacteroidota bacterium
AGCCACCCACATGTGTGTGGTGAATTGCGCTGAGATGTCAGTACTTATAAGAGTAAAAGGAATAACTGTAATACAAAAATCATCACCGAGGTTTAGTTTATTTCCAATAGAGCATAGAACCTTATAAGTAAGAAAATCAGGACTTTTAGGAGCCAGTAAAACTCCATCGAAAAGAAATTCTTTGAAGAAAAAGAGTACGATAGCCATTGTCATAATGGCTATTACCGCTCTGAAAAGATGCCATCGCAAGGCTTCGAGATGTCCCAGAAAGGACATTTCGCCGGAAGAGTTAAACTTATCTGAAAAAAAACCCATTAGGTGGCAAAGATAGAAATCTATTTAGTCGAATAGTTATTCTTTATTGTTTTGGTAAAAGACTAAGTTCCCTCTTGGAAGGATTTAAAAATCTTTTGAAGCCAAGATATTTTTTATAGGTGTGATTTAAGTAAATCCTTCAAATTATAACATCAATAAAAATAGCACCACTTTTTAAGAAAATTACTTTTTTAAAAGTTCCAATTTCTCTTCATAATATTTTGGATTGAAGCTCATTACAGAACCTGTTAAATAATCTATACCCCAACCTATCCAGTTAAATAAGTTAAGAACACTAATAAAGTTAAATTCACGTTTAAGCTTAAAATTTTTAGATTGATAACCTTCTTTAGTTACAGTTACATTATTTTTAAATATTTTTTTTTTTAATATTACTTTAACAGGAGTTATCCCTTTTTCTATTCCGTTTATTTGAACTTTGGCCCCTTCCGGAATTGTATTTATAGAAATCATTGTTTTACTACCTGAAAATATTGTGGCACAATTTTCAAAAGAAATGATTAGAATAAAAAGTATTGCAATTCTTAGTACCTTTTTCATTAAAAAATTTTATTATTTGCATTTATAGTTAGAATAAATATTTGATAATTCTCCAAGCTTTCCGTACCAATTATTTTTTGTTTTAAATGCTTCTACAATTCCATCGCAGTCGCCAAAATACTTCAATATAAGTTCTTTATGGTTACTCCTTTTTACTTCATCAATAAATTTATCGCCTTCAAAAAGAAAATACTCTATACAATCTCCATTGGCGCAAGGCACAGCATAACAGTATAAGGTATATTTCGAATTCTTTATATATATATACATAAAATCTTTTTTACTGTCACTCCCTTTATTAGGCTTTTTAGGTTTCGCTTCACAAATCCTTCCATTGTAAAAGACTATTTTAGCATTATCAACATTATATTTTGTCTTATTTCCATCATTAGTTTTAAGTCTATAAGCATACCCTCCCCAAGAAGTGTGAGAAATACCCCATGTGCCAATAGAACCGTAAATAGTATCATTATTCAGGGTCACAACATAATCCTGTTTTTCTTGTTCTCTTTTATTATCCTGTGAGAAAAGTGAAAATTGAGATATAAAAATTAAAATGAAAGTTGAAATTGTTTTTTTCATATGATGTAACAAGTTGTATTGTGGGCAAATGTAGAATAAAAAACAGAGGAGCAAAATTATTTAGGGCTAAGTCAAAGTGGTTTGATAATAGTATTTTTATTTTGACATCCTTTCTTTGAGCAATATTCGCATCACTAACGTTCAGTCCTTTGAGTAAGAATAATTAAATGTAAGAACATTAATGATGCAAATCCTTCCCTGCAGAAAAACACAAATACTAATAATCAATCAAATCATTTTGGAATACTAAAAAAAATCAATGACTTAATCCCGGTCAAATAATTCCCTCTCTTACTAAATCATGTAAATGAACTATGCCAACATATTTGTCTTTATCAGTAATAATGAGTTGAGAAATATTGTGCTTTTTCATTAAATCAAGTGCATCTACTGCCATTGTTTCTTTCGGCAATGTTTTTGGCGAATGACTCATTATATCTTTAGCTTTTAATCCATCGATAGGTTTTTTATTTAAAAGCATCCTGCGTATATCTCCGTCGGTAATGATTCCCAATATTTTTCCATTATCAATTACAGCCGCCGCACCAAGTCGATTAGAGGAAATTTCTACAATTACTTTTATAATATTTTCATTCGGAGATACCTTCGGTGCTGCATTTGACGGATAGATGTCACGAACTTTCAAATAAAGTTTTTTTCCTAATGCACCACCCGGATGATATTTTGCAAAATCTTTTGTCGAAAATCCTTTCATATCTAAAAGACAAACAGCAAGAGCATCACCCATAGCAAGCTGCGCAGTAGTACTGCTTGTTGGTGCGAGATTGTTTGGGCATGCTTCTTTTTCTACTGTTGTGTTTAGAATAAAATCACTGTGCTTTGCTAAATAAGAAGTTGAATTTCCAACAATGGAAATAAGTTTATTACCAAAACTTTTAAGTAAAGGAATAAGTACTTTTATTTCAGGAGTATCTCCGCTTTTAGAAATGCAAATTACTGCATCATCTTTTTGTATAGTTCCCAGATCGCCATGTATAGCATCGGAAGCATGCATAAAAATCGCCGGAGTCCCTGTAGAATTAAGTGTTGCTACAATCTTTTGACCTATAATTGCACTCTTGCCAATACCGGTAACGATCACCCTGCCTTTTAACTTCGAAATAAATTGAACGGTGCCAATAAAATCGTCGTTTATAAATTTTTTTAACTGGCTAACTGCCTCTGCTTCAATTTCAAGTGTGCTAATAGCCAGTTTTTTAATATGTGATGTATTTTTCAAGCTGTAAATTATTTTAAAACTATTACGTTAATAAGTTGTGGTTTCAGCAAAATTATATATTTTTATTGCAGAAATTTTTTAGGAATCAAAGTTAAATTTTGTATATTACAAATTAAAACAACTTATTGAATGTTAGTCGCAGAAAAACCTTTGAAGTCGTATTTACAGAAGTATTTCGGTTTCGACAAATTCAAAGGAGAACAGGAAGCAGTAGTACAATCCGTACTTTCTGGCAAGGACGCTTTTGTTATCATGCCTACGGGTGGTGGTAAATCTATGTGTTATCAATTACCGGCCCTTATTATGGACGGTACAGCCGTCATAGTTTCTCCTCTTATTGCATTGATGAAAAATCAGGTGGATGCTATGCGTGGTTTCAGCAATGAAGACGGAATTGCCCATTTTCTTAATTCTTCCTTGAATAAAACCGAAATAGCAGCGGTAAAGACCGACGTTGTTTCAGGTAAAACCAAGCTATTGTATGTAGCTCCTGAATCCCTCACTAAAGAAGAGAATGTTGAGTTCTTACGAACCATTAATATTTCTTTCTTCGCTATCGATGAGGCTCATTGTATTTCTGAATGGGGCCACGATTTTCGTCCCGAATACCGCCGATTAAGATCTATTATCGAAGCCATTGGAAAAGTGCCAATTATTGCATTAACCGCAACTGCCACTCCTAAAGTACAGCTGGATATTCAGAAAAACCTCGGAATGATGGACTCTGATATCTATAAAGCGTCTTTCAATCGCCCAAATCTATATTATGAAGTTCGTCCAAAGGTTGATGTTGCTAAAGAAATTATACGCTTTGTTCGTGCTAATACCGGTAAGTCAGGTATCATTTATTGCCTTAGCCGAAAGAAGGTCGAAGAAATTGCATCAATATTAGCTGTGAACGGTGTTCGTGCTCTGCCTTATCATGCAGGACTTGAAGCCGCCGTTCGTGCTGATACGCAAGATAAATTTCTCATGGAAGATATCGATGTTATCGTTGCTACCATTGCCTTTGGCATGGGTATCGATAAACCCGATGTTCGCTTTGTAATCCACCACGACATACCCAAAAGCCTCGAAGGATATTACCAGGAAACCGGTCGCGCCGGACGAGATGGAAGGGAAGGGAAATGTGTCACTTTTTATAGCTATAAAGACATTGAAAAGCTTGAAAAGTTCATGAAAGGAAAGCCAGTTGCCGAACAGGAAGTTGGAAAGCAGTTACTTTTAGAAACAGTTGGCTATGCCGAAACTTCCGTCTGCCGCCGTAAAGTACTTCTCAATTATTTCGGTGAAACGTACAATGAAACTAATTGTGGCGAATGTGATAATTGTAAACAGCCTAAGAAAAGTTTCGATGGCACTGAAGAAATTTCCACTATTCTTGAAACTGTTATTGCAGTAAAAGAAAAATTTGCCCTCGATCATATAGTAAATGTTATTACCGGTAAAGCGGAAAATGCAATAAAACTTCATCAACACGATCTATTAGAAATCTTCGGTGAAGGAGATGATCATGATACAAAATTCTGGACAGCCATCGGCCGTCAGGCATTGCTTGCAGGATTTCTTTCAAAAGATATAGAAACATACGGTACATTAAAGGTCACTGAAGCGGGTCATGCTTTTCTTAAAAAGCCTTACAAAATCATGGTCGTTGAAGACAATGATTATGGTAATACAGAAAGCGACGACGATGATGATTTTTCCGGTGGCGCTTCTGCCGATCCGGAATTATTTGCAGCCTTAAAAGATTTACGCAAGAAAATTGCCAAACAAAAAAATGTTCCTCCATTCGTAGTTTTTCAGGATCCTTCCCTCGAAGAAATGGCGATTCAGTATCCTATTACAATGGATGAACTGAAGAATATTACCGGCGTTGGTTCAGGAAAAGCTACTAAGTTTGGAAAACCATTTATCGATCTTATATCACAATATGTAGAAGAAAACGATATCGAACGCCCAATGGATCTTGTGGTGAAGTCTATCGTCAATAAAAGCGTTCTTAAAGTTTTTATCATTCAGAATATAGACCGGAGAATTTCACTAAATGATATGTGTAAAGCCAAAGGTGTAAAAATGGCTGATCTGCTCTATGAAATCGAAAGCATTGTCGGTTCAGGTACCCGAATTGATATCAGTTATTTTATAAATGAAGTAATTGATGAGGAAAGACAGGAAGAGGTATTCGATTACTTTAAAACTGCTGAAACGGATTCAGCAGAAGATGCTTTAAAAGTTCTAGGCGAAAATGATTATTCTATCGAAGATATTCGTTTGATGCGTATTAAATTTATGTCAGAACTGGGAAATTAAAAAAAGCCCGGATTGTCGGGAATCGAGACTTTTTATTAACAAATTGCTACTGATATAGATCATTTGTAAAATCAATTTTGAGTATCTAATTTTGCGCATCTAAAAAATAATTTCTTATGAAAGTAACCGTTGTTGGTGCCGGTAACGTTGGCGCCACGTGTGCAGATGTAATTGCCCGCAGAGAATTTGTTAATGAAGTTGTCTTACTTGATATCAAAGAAGGAACTGCTGAAGGAAAGTCGCTCGACATTTGGCAAACCGCTCCCATTAATCTTTATGACACCCGTCTTATTGGATCTACTAATGATTACAAAGCAACTGAAGGTTCACAAGTTGTTGTAATAACCTCTGGACTTCCACGTAAACCCGGCATGAGTCGTGATGATTTGATTACAACCAATGCTGGAATCGTTCGTTCAGTAACAGAAAATATCGTTAAGTACTCACCTGATTGTATAATAATCGTTGTCTCTAATCCACTCGACGTTATGACCTACTGTGCTTATCTAACTGCGAAATTTGACTCCAGCAGAATATTCGGTATGGCCGGAATTTTAGATACAGCCCGTTACCGTGCTTTTCTCTCTGAAGCATTAAGTATTTCTCCGAAAGATATTCAAGCTGTTCTTATGGGAGGCCACGGTGATACTATGGTTCCGCTTCCTCGTTATACTACTGTTGCCGGTATTCCGGTAACTGAATTAATTTCTTCTGAAAAATTGGATGCTATAGTCGACCGCACGAAAAAAGGTGGAGGTGAACTTGTGAATTTAATGGGAACTTCAGCCTGGTATGCTCCGGGAGCTGCGGCTGCACAAATGGTCGAAGCAGTAATTAAGGACTCGAAAAGAATTTTTCCTTGTTGCGCATTGTTGAATGGTCAATATGGATTAAAGGATATTTATCTGGGCGTTCCTGTGAAACTTGGTAAAAAAGGAATTGAAGAAATCATTGAACTTAAATTAAACAAAGATGAAATGGCTCTTCTTCAATCTTCAGCGAAATCAGTTAAAGAGGTAATGAATGTTCTCGATAACATGGGACAACCTTCTGTAAAATAAATTATTACTTTTATAATTAAAAAGCATCCATCATTTAATGGATGCTTTTGTTTTTTAATATATGCTAAGCCGAAATACAAATATTCCCATTGATATTTTACAGATCGAAGATGATGGATCTCATTTGCTAATTAAAGCAAAGATCAACGGCAAATCTGCTCGACTTCTAATCGATACAGGTGCCAGCCGTTCTGTGTTTGACGAAGAAAGAATTCGTCAGTTTGTAAATGATAAATCATTTATTCTGCATGATAAACTTTCAACCGGACTCGGCACAAACAGTATGCAAACAAGTACAGTTATTTTGAAATCAGTAAAACTTGGAGATCTTGTCATCGAAAATTTTGATGCAGTATTACTCGATCTAAAACACGTCAACGGAACCTATGGAACTCTCGGCTTCTCTGCCATCGATGG
>JANLOW010000270.1:0-13393 GCA_031366785.1 Bacteroidota bacterium
TTGTCCTTCAGCAATTATTTGAATGGTTATACCTCGAATAGCACATTCTTTTTCCAATAATGGAATGTCGCTCAGTAAAAAACTACCTCCACGGTAATTTAGCAGCCATTCAACATCCAATGATTTCTCCAATGCGAAATATGCAATACCATAAGCTTTCAAATGGTTCTTCTGTGCCTCATCCATAGGAATTAATATCCTCGCCCCCATAGCCTGAATTGCAACCAATAATACCAAAAACAAAAAGAATATTTTTTTCATATACATAATACGTAGAAAGGTAGGGAATATTTTGTTATGGGTTAATAGATGTTAGATATTAGATGTTAGATATTAGATGTTAGATGTTAGATATTAGATGTTAGATATTAGATATTAGATGTTAGATGTTAGATATTAGATATTAGTTTTTAGTTTTTAGATATTAGTTTTTGGTTAATGGATATTCATTATTATTTTGAAAAAATCCCGATAAACCAAACATGATACTTGACACTGAATACTCGATACCCAATACTCGATACCCGATACCCCCTTCAAATATCAAGCTTCGTTTGCGCTTTCTTAGCTTGTGCTTTTTTTTCTAATTCAGAAAGAATTTTCTTGCGGTCTCTTGCGGTTTTATCGCTTTTTTTTGTGAAGTCCCACTCCATGGTTACCGCTTTTTCTGACTTGGGTGGTTTTACTTTTTTTTTGGTCGATTTCCCTTCTATTTTTTTTGGTTTAGGAATTTTTGATTCCGTTTTTTTCAAAGGAGATTTTTGTGCAGCCTCTTTTACTTTCAGTATTGGGATTTCTGTTTGTTGAGCTTTGGCTGCTGGTTTTACATCAGTCAGTCGTTGTATTTTTTGAACTGCATTCCGGGTAATAATATTTCCGTTAGTTCCCCGGCCTTTGACTTCAATTTCATCGAATTTAACATTGAGTTGTGTAATCCTTAATTTTGGCTTTGGCTTTAGAAATATGCGAACTGTTTCAGGATTCATCGGATCGTCGAGGGAGAACCATAATACTTTTGATCCTTCTTTACCCTTCGTAAGTATATACTCTTTATCACGGGTCGTTCCTCCTACCGTAAATCTTTTCGCCATTATATTTCCACCGCGGCCATCCTGATAAATTAAATTATACACTTGTTCGGGTTCCGATTTTCGATACACAGCAATATGTAATACATCCTTGCCGACATATTTTTTCTCATCGACTTTTGCTACAATCATTTTTCCATCTTCACGGAAAACAATAATTTCATCGAGGTCGGAACAATCACTTACGAATTCATCTTTCTTCAAAGAAAATCCGGCAAAACCATCTTCACGATTCACATATAATTTCTGATTGCTTATTGTTACCTCAGAAGCAACCACTTGTTCGAATGATGAACTTTGTGTTCTACGCTCACGTCCTTTACCGTATTTTTTCAGAAGGTCTTTATACCAGGTAATTGTGTATTGCCGGATATTGGCCAGGTGGTGCTCCACTTCTTTGAGTTGATCTTCCAAACCACGAATTTTTTCGTCCTGTGCTTTTACATCATATCTGGAAATGCGTTTGATTTTTATTTCAGTCAATGCAACGATATCATCACGGGTAATTGCTCGTTTAAATCGTTTCTTAAATGGTTTTAAACCAGTATCAATTGTTTCAATAACACTTTCCCAGGTTGTACATTCTTCAATATTTCTATAGATACGTTTTTCGATAAAGATTTTAATGAGCGAACTGAAATGCCAATCTTCTTCGAGTTCTGATTTTTTAATTTCAAGTTCTCTTTGAAGCAAGTTTAATGTCTGGTCAGTATTATATTTAAGGATTTCGTTTACACCCATAAAGCGGGGTTTGTCCTCTACAATAACACAGGCATTGGGTGAAATAGAAATTTCACAATCCGTAAAAGCATACAATGCATCAATTGTTTTATCGATATCCTCGTATGAATCACTGTGAAGATGAATCATTATCTCAACGATTGCAGCAGTATTATCTTCAACTTTTTTTACTTTGATCTTCCCTTTATCATTCGCAGTAAGAATAGTATCTATTAGGGATGTCGTTGTTGTTCCAAAAGGAATTTCAGTTATAACCAATGTTTTCTTGTCACGTTTCTCAATTTTAGCGCGAACACGAATTCTTCCTCCACGAATTCCTTCATTGTATTTACTGAAATCTGCAATACCACCGGTAGGAAAATCTGGAAGAAGATTTACTTTTTTATTCCTCAATATATCGATTGAAGCTTCGATAAGTTCAATAAAATTATGAGGAAGTATCTTACATGCTAAACCAACGGCAATTCCTTCAACGCCTTGTGCTAGCAGCAATGGAAATTTAACAGGCAATGTTACGGGTTCACGATTACGGCCATCGTAACTGAGTTGCCATTTTGTTGTTTTCTCATTAAAGACTACATCAAGAGCAAATTTAGAAAGTCTTGCTTCGATATACCTTGCCGCTGCAGCACTGTCTCCTGTAAAAATATTTCCCCAATTCCCCTGCATATCGATCAGGATATCTTTTTGTCCGAGCTGAACCATTGCATCGCCAATCGAAGCATCACCATGAGGATGATATTTCATAGAGTGACCGATTACATTGGCCACTTTATTATATCTGCCATCTTCCATCTCCCACATCGAATGTAAAATCCGGCGTTGAACTGGTTTAAGTCCATCGTTTATATGCGGAACAGCTCTTTCGAGAATTACATAGGAGGCATAGTCAAGAAACCATGTTTGATACATACCATTGATATGTACAGATTCGGTTCTTTGCCTTATCTGATTATTCGATGGTGTTTCTTCTTTCTTTTTTGCACACATTTATTTTTGTTTTAGAGACGTAAGATCTTGCGTGTTGAGACGCAATATTTTGCGTGTTGAGACGCAATATTTTGCGTGTTGAGATGCAATATCTTGCGTGTTGAGACGCAATATTTTGCGTGTTGAGACGCAATATTTTGCGTCTTTACTCTACCAGCTCGGTGGCAGCGACTTCGTCTTTTTCTATTCTCAGATTACGGATGATGAATTCCTGGCGCTCGGGCGAATTTTTTCCCATGTAGTAATCAAGAAGGTTATGAATGGTTTCTTCCTGACTTAAGGTAACAGGGTCGAGACGGATATTCTTACCGATGAAATGTGAAAATTCATCCGGAGATATTTCACCAAGTCCCTTGAATCGTGTAATCTCTGGTTTGGGTCCAAGCTTTTCTACTGCCCGAAATCTCTCCTGCTCACTGTAGCAATAAATTGTTTCTTTTTTATTTCTTACCCTGAATAATGGAGTCTGCAAAATAAATACATGCCCGCTCTTTACAAGTTCAGGAAAAAACTGAAGGAAAAATGTCATAAGTAAAAGTCTTATATGCATTCCATCCACATCGGCATCAGTAGCTATTACTATTTTATTGTACCGTAATTCTTCCAGACCGTCTTCAATATTTAAAGCATTCTGTAAAAGATTAAATTCTTCATTCTCATAAACAACTTTTTTTGTCATGCTGTAACAATTAAGTGGTTTACCTTTCAGACTGAAGACCGCTTGAGTATTAATATCTCTCGCTTTGGTGATGGAACCGCTGGCAGAATCACCTTCAGTAATGAAAAGAGTTGAATTCAATCTGTCGATATGTTTAGTATCAAAATGAACCCGGCAATCGCGAAGTTTCTTATTGTGCAGATTTGCCTTTCGTGCCCGGTCATTGGCAAGTTTTTTTATTCCTGCAATTTCTTTTCTTTCTCTTTCGCTTTGTAAAATTTTTTGTTCAAGAGCTTTGGCAACATCAACATGTTTATGCAGATAATTATCCAATTCTGTTTTCACAAAATCATTTATCCATGTTCGTATGGCCAGTCCGTTTATTTCACGAGTTAGAGATCCAAGTTTCGTTTTCGTCTGTGATTCAAAAACAGGTTCCTGAACCCGAACGCTTATTGCTGCTTCAATGGATGTGCGGATGTCGCTGGGATCAAAATCTTTTTTATAAAATTCTCGGATGGTTTTTACAATCGCTTCGCGAAAAGCTGCCTGGTGCGTTCCTCCCTGCGTTGTATGTTGTCCATTTACAAAAGAGTAATACTCTTCTCCGTAAGAAGTAGTATGTGTAAAAGCTATCTCAATGTCATCTCCCATAAGGTGAACGATGGGATAAAGAATTTCATCGCTGAGGTTTTTTTCAAGCAGATCTTTCAGACCATTTTGAGAGAAAAACTTTTGATCGTTGTATTCAATCGTCAATCCACGGTTAAGAAACACGTAATACCACAGCATGTTAGAAACATAATCGGTGTTATAACGGTAATGAGAAAAAATTTTCGGATCCGGTACGAATGTCATTAACGTTCCATTCTTCTGATCTGAACTTTTTTCCTTTTCTTCCTTTAGTAATTCTCCACGACAGAATTCAGCTACTTTGGTGCGGCCTTCGCGAATGGATTGAACCCGGAATTCGGATGATAAAGCGTTAACTGCTTTTGAACCGACACCATTCAGACCAACACTTTTTTGAAAAGCTTTACTGTCGTATTTACCGCCTGTGTTTATTTTTGAAACGCATTCAATTACTTTACCTAAAGGAATGCCTCGTCCATAATCTCTTACGAGAACATTTCCATCGCTAATTTTTACTTCAATCGTTTTTCCATATCCCATTACGAATTCATCAATTGAATTATCAATTACTTCTTTCAACAGCACATAAATTCCATCGTCTTTTGAAGTACCGTCTCCCAATTTTCCAATATACATTCCGGGACGAGTGCGGATATGTTCTTTCCAATCAAGTGAACGGATGCTGTCTTCTGTATAACCATGCGCTGGTTTTATCTTTTCGGCCATATATTGTAGGTAGAGAGAGTCAAGAATCAAGAACCAAGAGACAAGATAATTATTACATTATGCAATAAATATAAATGAACTTTTTATTTCTTGATTCTTGGCTCTTGTTTCTTGATTCTATTTTTTGTGAGCTGTTAAAATTAAACCAGCCATGGCATATGTTGGATTTCCGGAGTCAGAGTTATTCACATTTCGTTGTGAAGATTATTGCTTGCTTTTAGAAGAGATTGATTGACTATTTCTTCTTCGGCATCGATTTCCAGGCATTTAAGTCTATTCGTTTGACCTTTTTTCAATCGAATTTTTGATTTGGGTAAATCTAAAATATCACTTAGATAATTTATGAGATGCACATTTGCTATACCATCTATGGCCGGAGCTTTAACTCTTACGACCCAATCACCTTCAGCACCTTCGATCCGGTCAAATCGTTGATTGGGCTTGATTTTCAAGTATAAAAGCATCTGTCATCGCTTCGAAGCTGCAAAGTTAATCAACTGAGGGAAAAAGAGGCTGAACTCTTCTTCAAATAATAAATAATGTTTTTCGAGGTCAATAGTTGCTTCATTCATGCGGTTTTCGAAGGACACCCGTTTTCCCAATCCGGTTAATGTTTTGCCTATACCCTCTATGGTGGCATAATTAAAAAGCCAGTTTCTTTCAATCATAAAGGGTAAAAACTCGAGAACGCGGGGTGGTAGAACATTTTTATATAAAAGGATCTTTTCATAGGTAAGAAGAGTAAATTCTTCCAATGAAATTGTTGAATAGGTTGAAAAATTTTTAGCAAGAAAATGATCATAATAAAGGTCGACAACTACGCCTGAATATTTATGATGATTAGAATATAATCTCTTTTTACTTTCTGAAGTTACCGGATGATGGTCGGTAAAATCATCAATGGCACGATGCAATTCTATGCCTTTTTTTATTTGAGGTGGGAAGTCCTCTTTCTTTTGGCCTTTAATAAAATCAGCTATAAAGTTGCCTATCATCAATTCATTATCATTGCCGGAAAGGTAAATATGAGCCAGAAAATTCATAACAATGACAAAGTTAACCGAAGGTATTGAATAGAGTATCAGTTTTTAATACCTTTACTTTTATGAAATTACTAATAAATGTTTTTCTATTTATCGCATTTACGACCGATGCATTTTCACAAACCTGTTGTAAAGATACAACTCGACTACCCGACACCTATTTTCAATGCAATACAACTCAGTATGAGCCTGTTTGTGGATGTGACCAGATTACTTACAGAAATAGCTGTGCTGCTGAAAATTGGGGTGGTTTAATTAACAATGGAACTTGTTTAGGCTGGACAAACGGAACCGTCTGTGGAAATTTCGACTTTGATTTTATTCCTTCGGGAGTTACCTATCAACCGGTTCAATTCAGCTTATTTATGAAATCAACGGGATCAGCTTCATTATATATTTACAACAGATACGGAGCTTTAATGTATGCTGATTTTTTTAATTCTTCCATTCCCGGACAAATAACTTCGAGGCAAATTGACCTTCAATCTTTGGAGATTGGAATTTATCTCGCTGTAGTCGTTGTTAATGGTGAAAGACAATCAAAAAAGTTCGGCAAAGTTTTAAATACTACTCGTTAAATGTTATTCGCCGGGTATAACTTCGGGTTCTTCAACGATTAAAGAATTGTGCCCAACAACGTCAACCATTCCATATCCTTGCAATGTATTTAATCCAATTCCACATTCCCAAATAAATTTCTGTACTTGAGGATGGGCATGTAAGGAAAAAGGAAGAAGATATCCAAAAATTGTCTGGTTATTATTATTCTTATAAATACGGGCGAATTTTTTATGAGTATCCAGTATTTTCTGAATATAACCAGGATCAGGCATGATTTCAAATTCAGCAAAAGAAGCAAGTTGCTCTGGGGTGAATCCAGCTTTTTCCATACGATCAAGAACAGCATCATAAAATAAATCCGAAAATTCATGTGATCTTGGATCCAAAGCATCTGGAACGTTACCGGTTGGTTCCATTTCAAATGCTGGTTGTGGAATCATTGGAGAAATACAAACGTATTTCATCACCGTTTTAAATTCCGGATCTGGAATAATATCGAAAGACTTAGGAACTAATGTTAGCTTGGCAAAGCTAACAAGTCGGCGGTCAAATATTTTTTTTACCCATTGATCAGCGAAATCAGTCTCAGGTGCAGAGATAACCAAAGATACTTTTGATGATAAAAATCGAATTTGTCCGCTTTGAACTTTAGATGTTCCTTTAAGCGAAGAAAAACAATAATTTTCAGATGATGCAGGTATTTCACGGATTACTTCATCCAGAAAAGCCGAAATGATCTTCTGGTGATGAAGGGGAACAGTACCACTACTGCCGTGTACTTTCAGAAAAGAAATTTTAATTCTCATAATTATTTAGTGAAAAATGTTTTCCAGAAAAAATGATGCTTACCAAAGCGTTTGTAAAAGTAAAGTCTTTTCTTTTAATAACGAACTTTTTACTTTAAGATATTGAAATTATATAATTATTTTTAAATAAATTAATGCGAAATCAGTTTACCAATGGTTAGTAAAATAATGCGCAGATAATTATTTAAAGTTGGATTTTCGATGAAATTAAGATTCAAACGTATTTTTGCCGGCATTACAACGTTGACATAGAAATTATCAGGATCTGTTACACTGCTAAGTAATTCATTCTCTCTTGAATATTCAATAGAAGCAAGATCAGTAATTCCGGGTTTTACAGAAAGTACTATCATCTGATTGGCAAGGGTATATTGTTCAGTAAAATGTCTTACCTCTGGACGAGGTCCTACAAGGCTCATTTGACCCATTAATACATTTACCAACTGAGGTAATTCGTCTAATTTAAATTTTCTGATAAAAATACCGGCTCTAGTTACCCGAGGATCTTTTAACCCAATTGTAATTAATCCATGGCTATCAGAATTGATCTTCATGGTTCGGAACTTATATAGTTTAAAATCACTATTATTTTTACCTACTCTCCATTGTGTATAGATAATCTTTCCTGGCGAATCAACATATATTATTAAGCTGATGATAAAAAATAAAGGTAAAAGCAAAATCAATCCAAACGAAGAAAACATTAAATCAAATAAACGAATGAGGAACCTGTTCATAAACCCTTTCCACCATATCATTTCTTTGTAGTTGATAAAATCCACTTTGTAATATCATTTATAACCTCAATATCAACATTTCCGCTTTTATTATATTCTGATGGTAGGCTTTTTCCTATTCCATCAATAAAAAAATGACTCAAATTAACATACGTTTTAAATTCCACGCTTGTACTTTTCAATCCATCTTTCCACAAATTAATATCAACATCTGTTACCTGATAATCCCTTGCGCCAAAAAGAAAAAGCATAGGTGTTTTTAATTCTTTGGCAGTTAAAACAGGATTATATTTATTCATATCTAACCAATAAGAATGAGGGAAACGAAATATGTAAGTGCTGTCTTGATCTTTTTCACGGAGCATCTTTATTTTAGATGATTCCTTCCTAATCGAATCTAGATATGCTTTATGATCTTTAATAAGTGTATCATAAGATAAAATATAGGCTGTTTGATCGTAAAATATATCTTCAAGAGGACGTGCATTTGCACCTAAATAAATAAGGCCTTTAATTTCCGGAAGTTTTTTAGCTATCCTTGGAAGAATCATTCCTCCCATACCATGTCCACATAAATAAATAGCATTACTATCTATGGAAGGATTAGATTTAAGGATTTTTACAGCAGCAATGACGTCTTCTATTGATTCATCTTCGATTGTCAACTTTTTGTTTAATGCAGATATAACTGAATAAGCCCGTGTTCGTTTATCATAACGATAAACGGCAAATCCTTGTGATGCAAGACCGATTGAAATATCTTTAAAAATTTTCATCGGTCCAACAGTTTCATCTTTATCATTAGGACCTGTACCATGTATAAGTAGGACCAAAGGAAAACGTCCGGTTTTATTCGGTAATGTCAGAATGCCTGGTAAACGGAATGGGCCGTTCTGAATTGAAAGGCTACTATCTTTAATTAACTCCGGCTTGTAGTAGTTTGGAAGTTTATAACGCTCCCGAGGCATTTCAGGAAGAAATAAAATTCCTTTTATTTTTCCGTTATCTGAATAGACAAGTTTAAAATCTATTTTTCTTTTTTCAAACTGAAGATGCTGAATGACAATATTATTGGAATCCTTAGGAACGTTTTCAATACTAATTACTTTTTTGAATGGCCCTACTAAAGGTAAAAGTTTATCCCACAATGCCCTTAATTTAGTTGTATCGATTCTTCCTGAAATATTAGTGTCAAATTGTGCTGTCACTTTTGAAAACTCACGATTTCGAATTTGTTCAAACACCTTTTCTGCTTTAGCTTTATAATCTTTTTGTTGAGCAATAGCAAAATTGAAAGGAATAAATAATAGCAAAAAAAGTTTTTTCATAGAATTGATTGTTATTTTTCTTTTTCTACAGCGGATATCACTGTTTGAATTACATATGAGATTTGTTCGTCGCTAATATCATAAAAAACTGGCAATGATATTTCGTTTGAATATTGTAAATATGTGGCCGGATAATTTTTAATATCATATCCCATTTTCTTGTAATAAGACATCATAGGTACAGGAATGAAATGAACATTTACTGAAACTCCTTTTTCTGAAATTTTTTGAATTATCCGGTCGCGGGCTAATTCATCAATTCCTTTAATCCGAAGAGCAAATAAATGGAAAGAACTTATGGTTTGCAAGGTAATATTTTCTAATACAGGAACAATTGCCCAGCTATATTTACTAAAGGCTTCTTCATATTTTTTACATATTTCTCTTCTACGAACTAAGGTATCTTCTTCATACCGATTTAATTCTACCAATCCTATAGAAGCCTGAATATCTGTCATATTCATTTTATAACCAGCTTCAACGATATCATATTTCCAGCTACCGGCCTTCATTTTTGAAAGGGCGTCCTTATTTTGACCATGCAATGATTTAATGCATAGATCTGCATAGATCAATTTATTATCAAAAGGAGCCTGAAAATTTAATGCTATTGCACCACCTTCAGCAGTGGTAAGATTTTTAACAGCATGGAATGAAAAAACCGAACAATCCGTAAGGGAACCTGCACGTTTTCCTTTATAAAGTGCACCAAGAGAATGTGCAGAATCAGACAATATCATTATTCTGCCAAGTTTTTTTTGTTCATCGGTTTCTGCTAAAAATAATTTTTTTACCGATTCTTCTGAAACAATATTATTCAAGGCAGAATAATCGCAAGGCCAACCGCCAAAATCAACAGGCATAATTACTTTGGTACGTGGTGTAATTGCTTTTCGGACTTTTTCAGGATCGATATTAAAATCATCCATTACATCTACAAAAACTGGTATAGCACCACAATGAACAATTACATTAGCTGTTGCAGAATAAGTATAAGCTGGTAATATTACCTCATCTCCTTCTTTAACACCAAACCATCGCAGCATAAGTTCTAGTCCGGCCGTTGCAGAATTTAAACAGATTGTTGCCTCGACATTACAATATTCAGATATTTTTTTCTCCAATAATTTTGTTTTGGGACCAGTTGTTATCCATCCTGAACGGAGGGTGTCAACAACGGCATCTATTATTTCCTGATCGATGCGGGGAGGTGAAAATGGGATCATTTGGTGATTTGCTTTAGCAGAACTATTTTGCAATGTATCTATGTTTGTTGACATCTGTATTCTTTATTATTCCTGATAATATTTTTTAAAGTTAATATAAATAAAACAGCCAAAGAAGGTAAAAAAATAAAGTGATGATGCTCTCAAAACGGTATCACCCAATGCATTTAAGAATACAATAATGATAAAACAAATGCCAAAATAGTATTTTGATTTTAAATAATCTTTCAAAGGAAAAATAATACATAAAATTAGCAACAACAAACCAAAAATACCCAATGACATTGCCGTTTGAAGATATTGATTATGTGCACCGGTAAATCGTTTTGCCAGATAGTTAAGATGAGAACGTCCAAGTTCATTAACAGATTCATGAATAACATCACCTGTACCTACACCCGTCAGAAAATTGTTTTTAAAAACATTTATACTGTTTTTAAATAATCCAAGTCGTATCGTAGTACTATTATAATATACCTGTGTACTTGAATCAAAGACTGCTGTTGTATCCTTATGATCTTGTAAAGCCTCTGTAATCTGTACAAAACGATTGTTGAATCTGATTAAAAAAACAAATAAGCCGATAATCAAAATGGTTTGTATTAAAAATCTGGGGAAAAATATCCGGATATTTTTTCTTTTAATTGATTCAGCTACAATAAATACAGTCAATGTAAAAAAAGTAATAAGCATTGCCAGACGCGCATTGAGTAAAATGACACCGATTATCAGAAAGAAAAATAATGTAATTCGTATTTTTTCAGAATAAAAAATAGTTTTTTTATCTGCCAATGTATCCTGACATAGAAACAGAAGTGCAAGATTCAGGTACATTGTAAAATAAGTCGGATGCAGGAATATTGAAAAAGATGTGTAGTAAAATTTTTGAACATCGCCAGAATCGAGGTATAATGAATATGAATGAATCAAACAAATTACTAATGCCAATGAGCAACCTGAAACTAAAGCGATTCCCGTTTTACGAAGTGATTCTACCGAAATTTTTACCGAACTGAATAGAACCGGAAAAATAAATAAGGGAAGTTTTATTAATAAATCTTCCCACCCCGCCTGCTTATCATCTGTCCAAAGCATTCCGGCCAGATAAAACAGGTAAAGCAAAATAAAAAGAAATAATGGAGGATATAATTTTAATTTGGGGATTAAGTTTTTATAATCTTTTTGAAAGACTCCTATTAAAATTAATATTCCCCAACAAACAATAGAAACCATTTGAACAAGTGGAAGAAAAAAAACAGACAAAGCAAAAACATTACCTGCAATTTCCTCATTTCTATTTTTCAAATCCAATGCATTCATATTTTTTTGAATAAACCCAGAATAAAACCGCTTCCATATGAAAGATGAATTAACGGGAAAACAGGAAGGGAAAGAAATCTTATTTTCAATATCTCATTAAAAGAAAGCGATCTTGCCAGAATCAACAAAAAATAAAGCGTCAATGGTAGAATCCAGATTGGAATAAATATTATTAACGGCAATGAGAGCACATATATTGTAAACAGAGATGGCATGAGATGGCGTAAACGAACAGAGCCGCTGACTTTTTTCAATACGGATGGTTTAAATAATCCATATCTGAAGTACTGTCTGATTAACTTTAAAAATGAATCACGCACATAATAGGTAGAAGACATTTCAGGGATCATCAAAATTCTATATCCCTTACTTTTTACACGGTAATGAAATTCATCATCCTGATTCACAGGTAAGGTTTCATCCATTAATCCGCATTGCTCTATGATTTCACGTTTATAAATTGCAAATGCAACGCTATCGACCATCATTTTTTTATTCTCTGTCCTGAATTCAGTATTTCCTACTCCTAATTTACTGCTCATGACAAGTGCTATCGCTTTACCTGAAAGTGATTTTCCTTTTTGATTTAATGGGCCGCCAACAACATCACATTCATTTCGCTTTAGACAATCCAATCCTGAAGTAAAATAATTTTTGTCATAATTTGCGTGTGCTCCTACGAAAGCAATAAATTTCCCGGTAGAAAATTTATATCCAATATTAAAAGCATGCGTTGATGTACGAAATGGGTTTTTCAATAATTTCAGGGATGAATATTTATTCATCAGTAAATTCACCTTTTCTATAGTTCCATCGACTGAACCGCCGTCGACAATAAGGATTTCCTTTTCTAAACCATCGTTAAAACACAAATTATCGATGAGTGTTTCGATAAAATCAATTTCATTGTAGGTAGGACAGATTACGGAAAGTTCCATACTACATTTTCAGAATTTCATTTACAATATTTTGTGATGCATTTCCTTCGCCGAAATATTTTTCAGAAAATGAAGAAGATAATTTTTTATAATTTTTAAATGAGCTGATAATTTTTTCACTGTCAGATCCGGCTAAAGCAATGTATCCCGAGTCACGTAATTCAGTCCATTCAGTTTCATCACGCAGGCAGACGCAAGGCTTTTTAAAAAAATATGCTTCCTTCTGCAAACCACCACTATCAGTCATTACAAGCGAACAATTCTTTAGAAGGTTTAGAATATCCAGATATCCGACAGGATCAATAACAGTACATTCTAATTTTAAACCGAGAGCCTCAATTGTCTTTTTAGTACGTGGATGAAGCGGGAAAATGACGGGTAATTCTTTGTTGATTGTATTAATAGCAGAGACAATACTTTTAAGTTTTATAGGATCGTTTGTATTTTCAGCACGATGAACAGTACATAATACATATTCCTTAATGCCGATTCTGTCAACAATAGAAGTTGTTTTTTGGGCGAGGTTAGAATAATAAATAGAAGCATCTAACATTACATCTCCGGAATTAATATACTTACAATCAAAATATTTAAAACC
>JANLOW010000276.1:0-3846 GCA_031366785.1 Bacteroidota bacterium
ATCGCGCAGAAATGGTTATTTTAATGCGTATGCTGGAACTTCCGGTTATCGGTATTTACGGTCCGGTAAAAGAAGAATGGGCACAATGGGGGATGGAAGCAATGAAGTAGTATCATGTATCAAGTATCAAGTATCAAGTATCAAGTATCAAGTATATAAAAAAAATTAAGTTTGTTTCCAGAAATAAAAGTTTGATTCATCTACAAGACTAAATCCTTCCGTGGAGCATAATACGTTTCCTCCGAGATTATTTTTTGATGTTTCGAGCAGAAGTCCTGAGGCTTTTGTTTCTTCTGTCAGTTTTTTACATCGATCAATAAGTTTTCTGGCATTTTCCTTTTTTCGATATTCTTCCTTTACTATTCTTTCATTTAAAAAATATTATGCATCAACCATAGTTGACAGTAAAATTGCCTGTATAAGTCGAAAAGAAAATGCCAATTTGCATATCCTTAAATAAAAAATTATCTGAATCATCTTTTCTTAATTTTCAAATCAAAACAATTTCGGAAATCTCAATTCATACATCAACTATACCATTGTTGTTTTGATAATTTCCTTACCTTAATTGTAAAATATAGCACAATGTTTATATTTCCCTATATTAAAAATACAGGTTCAAACGAATATAGATATTTGACCCATTTTACACAATTTTTTAAAATAATTACACCTTAAATACTAATTCATAGAAATTCTTAATATATTAGTAAATTGTTTGTATCCTGACATATTTTAATATACATATAATATAATAGTCGGTCTTTAGATAATAATAGATATTACTAGTTTTTTTATTGAAAAACATTTAACATTTTCTTAAATTAAACTTATCGAAAAATAATATTCCTTCGTTCAACAAATCTTCACCATGTATTACAAAAAAAGCTACCTAAAAAATCTTTTATTAATTCCTCTCCTTTTTGGCAATTCCTACTTATTTAGTCAACAAGCAAACATTTCAGGAAAAATAACGGATAGTAATAACGAACCACTTTTAGGAGCAATCTCAGAACTTCGTAATGCTAATGACTCATTACTTACCAAAGTAAATGTTGCAGATGAAAAAGGTCAATTTGCTTTCGAAAATATAAAAGCAGGAAATTATTTTCTTAAAATATCATTACTGGGATTTAAAACTTATAAAGGGGAAGTATTTTCATTTGATGGCATTTCTAAAAAAGAATTGTCAACAATAAAGATGTCTTCTTCCGCAGTTGCATTAAAAGAAGCTACTGTATCAGGAATTAAACCACTCATTGAAGTACGTGCCGATAAAACTGTATTCAATGTAGAGAACAGTATTAACTCTACAGGAAGTACAGCTTTTGAGTTATTACAAAAAGCACCGGGAGTAGTTGTGGATAATAATGACAACGTATCGCTTAAAGGGCGCGGTGGAGTTCTTATTCAGATAGATGGCAAAGACACACGTCTATCACAGGAAGAACTTGGTGATTATTTGAAATCCATTCAAAGTGTAGATGTAGAAGCTATAGAACTTATATCAAATCCTTCCTCCAAATATGAAGCTCAGGGTACTGCAGGAATTATCAATATCAAATTAAAGAAAAATAAAAACTTTGGAACAAATGGCTCGGTCACTTTAGGGTATGCATTGGGAAATTTTTCTAAATACAATACTGCAGTATCAATCAACAATCGTACAGAGAAATTAAGTGTCTTTGGAAATTACAGTAACAATTGGGGTAAACGTCAAAACGAATTTTATTTATACAGGGAACAAGAACCATATATTTTTGATGCATCTTCAATTTTTAAACGTTGGGGGTTGAATCATAATTATAAAGCCGGAGCTGATTATACAATCAACAAAAAAAATACATTAGGTATAATGGCGAATGGAAATTACAACGATATCAATGGCACAAATACCAGCCGGAATATTATCCACAATTTTGTAACTCAAACTACTGACAGTATACTTAAATCAGATCAGATTATTAACGGACGTACAAATAGTTTTAATTTAAATATAAATCATCATTACAAAGATACGTCAAGCCATGAACTTACGACAGATTTTGATTTTGGATTGTATGACGGAAACCGAAACAACTATCAGCCGAATGTTTATACACTCCCAGATTATAATACAATACTTTCTTCCAGCTATAATCGTTTCATCACATTAACGAAAATAAATATTTATACATTTAAATCAGATTATTCACAAAATTTTCTTAACGGTAAATTTGGTGCAGGGTATAAACTCTCCTTTGTTAATACTGATAATACTTTCAATTACTACAACATTTTTGGCAGTGATGAAAACCTTGACAATAATAAAAGCAATAATTTTGTTTATACTGAAAATGTTTATGCAGGTTATTTAAATTACGAATGCACAATTAATAAATTCGATTTTCAAGCGGGTGTTCGAATGGAAAATACGTCGAGCGAAGGGGATTTAAAAAATGTTGCTGATTCTACAAATAATAAAAACGTTAAACGAAATTATGTTGATTTTTTCCTAAGTGGTGGAGTTACTTTCAATGCAAATAAAAACCATGCATTTGCATTAATTTATAGCAGGCGTATCGACAGGCCTAATTACCAGGAACTAAATCCATTTGAATTTAAACTCGATGAACTCAGCTATCGAAAAGGAAACCCTTTTCTCAATCCACAATACTCACAAAAACTAGAATTGTCGCATACTTATAAATATGCTACAACTACCAGTGTTGGGTATAGCCATACAACAGATTTCTTTGCACAAATTACTGATACGATTCCCGGTGGAAAAAGCTATTTAACTTCAAAGAATCTGGCAACAGAAGATGTTTTAAGTCTAAATATAAGTTCTTCACTTCAGCCATTTAAATGGTACAGCATATATTTTAATATAGGTGTGGTTAATCAGGCATACAAAGCAGATTTTGGCGGAAATAAAAAAATCAATACATCAATTACCACTTTTAATTTTTACGGACAAAATACTTTAAAACTTCCGTCTAATTTTACATTAGAAATTTCAGGATGGTATAATTCAGGTGGTGTTTGGGGAGGTGCTTATGTTAGTAAACCTTCCGGTTCGTTAGATCTTGGCGTACAAAAGAAAATATTCCATGATCAGGCAACATTGAAACTTACATTAACAGATGTTTTCAAAACGGCTCCTTGGGATAGTCGTAATGTTTATGCAGGAATAATTATACGTGCACATGGAAATTGGGAGAGTCAACAGTTTCGTGCTTCACTTACCTGGAGATTTGGAAATAAACAAATGAAAGGATTACGTCAGCGAACAGTTGGTAGTGAATCAGAATTACAGAGAATAGGCAGCGGGGATTAAGTATAAATTCCCCATATAATTTTAATAATAGTCAACCTAAAATAATTGTTAGTTACTTTTTTCAACGTGACTTTTAAAATTATTTAGAATTGCCTGCCAGCCACCTCTCTGCAATTCAATTGAATTAATTTCTTCGGGGTCAAATGTTTCTTCGACCACTGTTTCATTAGTCTTGACATAGAATTTTACAATCATCTTTCTCCCGTCAATGATTGCGTATTCAATTTGCTTACTTTTTACAATTGAGGTATAAGTACCTTCAAAATCGAAAGCAGCGCTCCCGTCTTTAGCGGCCATTGTTGTTTTAAATTTACCGCCGACTTTTAAATCATTTTCAGCAAATGGAGCATGCCAATCATCAGATGCGTTATACCATTGAGTAATATACTTTGGTTCATTCCAATGTTCCCAAACTTTCTCAATTGGAGCTTGAATAGATACACTTACTGTAATCATCATTTTATTATCTATTTTCATTTTTAAAATAAATATGGAATTACTCTTTTAGTGTTTTTAGAATACGCAGC
>JANLOW010000282.1:0-2526 GCA_031366785.1 Bacteroidota bacterium
AATTAAACGCGGACATACATTTAATAGTGATACTGACACAGAAGTTTTAATTCATCTGATTGAAGATATTCACGACAATGCTCACGTTTCACTCGATGAAGCTGTTCGTCTTGCTCTTGGTGAAGTAATCGGAGCTTATGCAATCGTTGTGCTTTCAAAAGACAATCCAAACGAACTCATCTGTGCAAGAAAAGGTAGTCCGATAGTTTTAGGTGTTGGAAAAGAAAAAAATGAATTCTTTATTGCTTCCGATGCCACGCCAATTATTGAATATACTAATAATGTAATATATCTTAATGATGGCGAAGTCGCTTTCATTCGCGACGGGCAACTCACAGTAAAGACAATCGATAATCAGGTTAAATCTCCTTACATACATGAACTGGAATTAAAACTCGAACAACTTGAAAAAGGCGGTTACGAGCATTTCATGTTGAAAGAGATTTACGAACAACCACGCTCCATCTGGGACAGTATGCGTGGAAGGATAGATTCAAAAAAAGGATTTCTTCGTTTAGGTGGTGTTGCAGAATACGAAACCAAATTTACCAAAGCAAAAAGGATAGTTATAATCGGCTGCGGAACTTCCTGGCATGCCGGACTTGTCGCCGAATATCTGATTGAAGATCTTGCACGAATTCCTGTAGAAGTAGAATATGCATCTGAATTCCGTTACCGCAATCCTGTAATTTATGAAGATGATATTGTACTTGCCATTTCACAATCCGGAGAAACAGCAGATACATTAGCAGCCATCGAACTTGCAAAATCTAAAGGCGCTACAATTTTCGGAGTGTGTAATGTTGTTGGTTCATCCATTCCACGAGCTACACATGCAGGGGCTTATACACATGCAGGCCCTGAGATTGGTGTGGCTTCAACAAAAGCATTCACTGCACAAGTAACTGTTCTTACTTTGATCGCTTTGCAAATTGCCCGATACAAAGGAACGATTACCGATTCCAGATTTCATCAGTTAATGACGGAACTCGAAGCAATACCTGCCAAAGTTGAAAAAGTTCTTGGAACGAATGATATTATCAAAACTCTTGCAGGTAAATTCAAAGATGCACGCAACGTACTGTATCTTGGAAGAGGCTACGGATTTCCTGTTGCACTCGAAGGAGCTTTAAAACTAAAAGAAATTTCTTACATACATGCAGAAGGATATCCTGCAGCAGAAATGAAGCATGGCCCCATTGCTCTCATCGACGAAAACATGCCTGTCCTTGTTATTGCAAATAAGAATGAAACGTATGAAAAAGTTGTCAGCAATATTCAAGAGGTAAAAGCACGTAAGGGAAAAATAATTGCAATAGTAACTGAAGGCGATACTATTGTAAAAAAATTAGCAGACTATGTAATCGAAATTCCGGATGCTGACGATCTTCTTATGCCTTTGATTGCAGTAGTACCACTTCAACTTCTTTCCTATCACATAGCAGTCATGCGTGGTTGTAATGTAGACCAACCGAGAAACCTGGCAAAGTCGGTTACAGTGGAATAATTAAATAGCAATAGTTTTTGTATTCGGATCAAGCTTACAATTGTTGAATTTGGCTTGAGCCATATTGAGTCGATTGCATTGAGCCCTACCCTATCAATTTAAAAACATTAACCACATTTTTGGTTAATGTTTTTAATTCGATTCTTTTAACTCAAAAGTTCCCTACTGGATGACATTGTTTTTGATGTATGGGTGCCGTCCACTTGCCGCCGAACTGGAGTTGTTAGAGATAAAAAACTTTCATTGGCGGCAAGTGGAAGGCACATGAACAATACATGTGCGTCATCCGCCGGCTGGCGGAACTTTTGAGTTAAAAGAATCAGTTTTAAAAATAATTCTAAAATTGAATTCGTTATTTATTATAAATTTGTAGAGAATCAGCAAAACTAAAGGCTGTAGTCTCAAAAGGAAAAAATTATCGCTCTAGTGTATATTATACAACAAAGTTTATCCAATCACATTATTTTATCGCTTCAAACAAAACCATATTAATGAAAAAGAAATCCCTATTTCTTCTAATCGCAGGAATTCTATTTATCACTTCTTCTTCCAACGCTTTAAATCCTTCCCGTGAATACAAGGTAAAGCCTGAAAAATACGGTATGGTTTACAAGGAAGAAAAAATAAATACAAAAGATGGTGCTACTTTGAATGCCTGGTTTTTTGAAACAGCAAAGAAGACTACCAACTGGGTAATTATCAGTGGTAGTGGCGATGGAAATATGGCTGATAATATTGAGATCTGCGGACAATTCCTCTCTGCCGGCTGGAATGTTTTAATGTATGACTACCGCGGCTTTGGATCTAGCAGCGATTTTCAAATTGATGCTGATACCTATATTTATCCTCAGTTTCTTAATGACTTGAATGCTACTGCTGATTACCTGCGCAAGTCGAGAGCAATTACAAAATTTGATTTGTACGGAACCAATATCGGTGCCGGACTTTCCTTGGGTGTAGGTTGCAATCGCACAGAGACACGAAAAATTATTGCAGACGGTTCATGGACCGGTCTTGAA